>NZ_RZSW01000146.1:0-11961 GCF_003997375.1 Mesorhizobium sp. M5C.F.Ca.IN.020.29.1.1
ACCTCGACCTGATGGTCGGCTTCGTCGGCGGCGATTTCGCCTGGGAGATGTCGGCGGCGGGCGAGGCGGCGGGCGTCGACTTCGTCGTCGACCGGCTGTGCGCCATATTCGGCGGGGACGTGCGAAAACATGTCGGGCGCGCCATGATGACCAATTGGGGCGGCGAGCGGTTCGTGCGCGGCGCCTATGCGGCGGCCCGCCCCGGCCGTTCGCAGGCGCGCGCCACGCTGATGCAGCCGGTGGCGGAAAAAATCTTCTTCGCCGGCGAGCATCTGGCCGGTCCGCTGATGCAGACCTGCGGCGGCGCCAGGCTGTCGGGCGAGGCGGTGGCGAGAACGGTCGCCGCCCAGCTTGCGGCAAAATAGCATTAGCAGGAACGCCGGCCGCCGACAGGCGTTTGGGCGATATGCCGCTCCGCACTATATCCGGACCTGATGATTTGAGACCTGATGATTTGAGATTGGGATGAAGCTCTTCGCTTGCCCGCATTGCGGCCACCGCCTCTATTTCGAGAACGCCCAGTGCCTGAACTGCGCCAGCCCCGTGCTGTACGATCCCGGGCATGCGCGCTTCGTGTTGTTAGGCGCCGGCGGCGTTTTCCAGTGCACCAATGCCGACGAGTGCGCCTGCAACTGGATGGCGGAACCCGGCCATGCCTTCTGCCGCGCCTGCGAGCTGAACCAGCTGATCCCGGACCTTTCGGTCGATGGCAACCGCCGTCGTTGGATCCGCGTCGAAGCGGCTAAGAAGCGGGCAATCTATTCGCTGCTCGCCGCCGGACTGCCGGTCGTGCCCAAGCTGAACGCCGGCGACGAGGCCGGCCTGGCCTTCGACTTCCTCGCCGATCCGATCGGCGGCCCAGGGGGCGCGCGCATCCTGACCGGCCATGACAACGGCCTGATCACACTGAATGTCGCCGAGGCGGACTCGGCCGAGCGCGAAAGACGGCGCGTCGAGATGGGCGAGAACTACCGTACGTTGCTCGGGCATTTCCGCCACGAGCTCGGCCACTATTACTGGGACCGCCTGATCCGCGACGACCCGCAACGGCTTGCCGCCTTCCGCGCATTGTTCGGCGACGAGCGCATCGATTACGAGCAGGCGCTGAAGACCTACCATGCCGAAGGTGCTGCGCCCGACTGGCAGCAGGACCACATTTCCGCCTATGCCACGTCTCATCCCTGGGAGGACTGGGCCGAGACATGGGCACACCACCTGCACATCACCGATACGCTGGAGATGGTGCATGCACTGAATTTCCCGCTCGGCCGACTGGAAACGGTAGAGGCCAACGAGCTGTCGCGCAGCGACACCGGCGGCGAACTGCAACCGGCGCCGTCGGAACCTGCCGCCGTTCCCGAACCGTTCGAAAAGATCCTGGCCCGCTGGCTGGTGCTGTCGGAAGCGTCCAACTCGATCAACCGCTGCATGGGCCTGCCGGACCTTTATCCCTTTATCATCTCGGAGGTGACCGCACGGAAGCTGGCCTTCGTCCATGAACTGCTGGCTGACGTGAAAGAAACCGGAACAAAACGTGAGCCGGCCGAGGCGTTTTAGCCGGAACGCATGAAGCCCTGTTTCGTTTTCGTTCGTGAGGGACCATCAAAACGGAGCGAAACCATGAACCGCATACTGTTTCCTGCTGTCGCCGGAGCGCTTGTCGCGATGTCGGGTACAGCCTTGGCCGATACCGCTGTCTCGGCTGTCGCCGATCTCAACATTCGAGCCGGCCCCGGCCCGCAATACCCGGTCATCGGCGTGCTCGCCGCCGGCCAGTCGGCAACGCTTGATGGCTGCATCCAAAACAGCAAGTGGTGCACCATAGCCGAGGCCAATGGCCAGGGCTGGATTTATTCCGACTATGTGACGGCCGATTTCGGCGGCAACGAGGTCGTCCTGACCCGGCGCCCGGCCGACGCAGACATTACCATCGTCGAAGCGCCCGCCGACGTCGACGATCCCGACGTCTATACCGGAGCGATCGTCGCTGGCGAGCCGATCGAGCCGATCAGGCGGCCTCCGGCCGAGGTCCGCACCTACATCGAGACCAACCGGGTCGACCCGGTCTATCTCGAGGGCGAGGTGGTTACCGGCGCGACCTTGCCCGATACCGTCGAGTTGCGCGAGATTCCGGACTACGACTACCGCTATGTCTATGTGAACGGTCAGCCGGCACTGGTCGATCCCGGCACCCGACGCATCATGTACGTCGAGCGCTGACATCAGCGAGCAATCAGGCGGCCGCCCGGCGCGAGCCGACGGCGGCCGCCTCTGTCCGATATCGTTAACCTGAGCTTCGTGCTGGAGCGGCGTGCCCGCCGTTCCAGCCTTCTGTTCGAAGATTGGATTTCCCAAAACCGGTTCCACTTTTAGGGCCGATGCTCTAGATCATGCGACCCGATGCATCAGGCAAGGAACCCGCGTGATATCAGACCCTGTCGCGTTCGAGCGCTACCGGCGCTCCCCCAACGCCAAGACGACCCTGCCGCGGCTCCTGCTCGGAACGGCGATCGTCGTCCTGTTCTGGGTCGCGACAACCGTCGTCGTGCTGTTCGGCGGCGCCTATGTTTTTGTTATCTGGCAGGCATCGTCCGGCGCGCCGATGGAAGGAGGGGCGGTGCAGAATTTCATGGCCTCGCCCGCCGGGATCCTCGCCGCGCTCGCCTCCTTTGCCGGGATCTGGCTCGGCCTGTGGGCTGCCATGCGCTGGGTCCATCGCGAGCCGCTGATGGCGCTGATCGGCACCAGCCGCCGCGTTTCGCGCTCAGGATTTCTTAGGGGATTGGCCGCGGTGTTGATCACATCGCTGCTCTCCGAGATCCTGCTCTATCTCCTGCAGCCCGAGATTGCGCGCGGCGCGATCGGTCTGTCGTCTTGGCTGCTGTTCCTGATCCCGATTGGTGCGCTGACCTTGCTGCAGACCTCGTCCGAAGAGGTGCTGTTTCGCGGCTATCTTCTCAGGGGCCTGGCCAACCGGTTTCAAAACCCCTTCATCTGGGCGCTGCTGCCAGGACTTCTATTCACTTCGATGCATTGGAGCCCAAGCTCGACGGCCGCCGTCAATGCCTGTGTGCTGGCCTCGATCGCCGCTTTTGCGCTGCTCCTGACGCTTGTGGTCTATGCCACCGGCAATCTCGGCGCGGCCTTCGGCGCTCATCTCGGCAACAATCTCGCCGGTTTCCTGCTGATTTCGCATCAGCAGAGCTACAATTCCTTCGCCCTGTTCAACGCCAGGCCGCTCGAAGGCCCCGGCTGGACGACGCTTGATGCCGTCCTCATCGCGGCAATCGGCATCGGCTGCAGCCTGTTGACTGTTCTGCTGCTGCTGCATCAGCGCTCGCCGCTGAAGGTCGAGCCGGATATTTCGTACCCCGGCGGCCCAAGCTGACGCGCATCATGCCGGTGGTGCTGCCATAAACCGAACCGGCCCGGTTCAGCGTATTCGGCCCCGCGCCTTGACTCCGCGGCCGATTTCCTGTCTACACGCCGCGAATTCCGCGACGAGTATCCCTCCGAGCAAGCCGACCGGGACGCCGAAGCCTCTTTGAGGTGTCGTGCTGTAAATCGATCCTGGAGGCCAACATCCGGCAGCGCTGTGCGCCCCCGGGTGCTTTTTGGCTTTGGGCTTTACTTGGATACTGGGCGCGAACGCATTACTTCTCGGGCATCATCCGGGTGCCAGGGAAAAGGAAAAAGAATGTTTGAATCGCTGCAAGAGCGCCTTGGTTCGATCCTGAACGGCCTCACCGGCCGCGGTGCCCTGTCCGAGGCCGATGTCTCCGCGGCGCTGCGCGAGGTGCGCCGTGCGCTGCTCGAGGCCGACGTTGCGCTGGAAGTGGTGCGTTCCTTCACCGGCAAGGTACGCGAGAAGGCCGTCGGCGCCGCTGTGCTGAAGTCGATCAAGCCCGGGCAGATGGTCGTCAAGATCGTCCATGACGAGCTGGTCGAGATGCTGGGCGCCGAGGGCGTCGCCATCGACCTCAATGCACCGGCTCCGGTCGTCATCATGATGGTCGGCCTGCAGGGTTCCGGCAAGACCACGACATCGGCCAAGATCGCCAACCGCCTCAACGAACGTCAGAACAAGAAGGTTCTGATGGCCTCGCTCGACACGCGGCGTCCCGCCGCGCAGGAGCAGCTCCGTCAGCTCGGCGAACAGGTCAAGGTCGCCACGCTGCCGATCGTCGAGGGCCAGACGCCGGTCGACATCGCCCGCCGCGCCGTGCAGGCGGCAAAGCTCGGCGGCCATGACGTCGTCATCCTCGACACCGCCGGCCGCACCCATATCGACGAGCCGCTGATGGTCGAGATGGCCGACATCAAGAAGGTGTCGTCGCCGCACGAAATTCTTTTGGTCGCCGATTCGCTGACCGGCCAGGACGCCGTCAATCTGGCGAAAAGCTTCGATGAGCGCGTCGGCATCACCGGGCTGGTGCTGACCCGCATGGACGGTGATGGCCGTGGTGGTGCAGCACTTTCCATGCGCGCCGTCACCGGCAAGCCGATCAAGCTGATCGGCACCGGCGAGAAAATGGACGGGCTGGAGGAATTCCATCCCAAGCGCATCGCCGACCGCATCCTCGGCATGGGCGACATCATCAGCCTCGTCGAAAAGGCTGCCGAAAACATCGACGCCGAGCAGGCGGCGGCGATGGCCAAGAAGATGCAGTCGGGCAAATTCGACCTGAACGATCTTGCCGGCCAGCTTCAGCAGATGTCGAAGATGGGCGGCATGGGCGGCATCATGGGGATGATGCCGGGCATGGGCAAGATGAAGGACCAGATGGCCGCCGCCGGTCTCGACGACAAGATGTTCGGCCGCCAGCTCGCCATCATATCATCGATGACCAAGGCCGAGCGCGCCAACCCCGATATTCTGAAACACTCGCGCAAGAAGCGCATCGCCGCCGGCTCCGGCACCGATGCGGCCGAGATCAACAAGCTCCTGAAGATGCACCGCGGCATGGCCGACATGATGAAGGCGATGGGTGGCAAGGGCAAAGGCGGTGGCCTGATGCGCGGCATGATGGGCGGGCTGGCGCAGAAGATGGGCCTCGGCGGCATGATGCCAGGGGGTATGGGAGGCATGGGTGGCCCGGGCGGCATGATGGGCGGCGGCATGCCGGATCTGTCCAAGATGGACCCCAAGCAGCTCGAAGCCTTGCAGAAGCAGGCACAGGCGGCCGGTCTCGGCATGAAGGGCCTGCCCGGTGGCCTTCCCAGTGGGGGTGGCGGCCTGCCTGGGCTGCCCGGCGGCATGAAGCTTCCTGGCTTGGGCGGTGGCGGGCTTCCCGGCCTTGGCAAGAAGAAGTGAGGGCGCCATGAACGAAGAAAAGGACATGGCCGACGCACGTGCGGCGCTGGTCGACTACCGCTCCTCGATCGACAACATCGACGCAGCGCTCATCTACATGCTGGCGGAGCGTTTCCGCTGCACCAAGGCGGTCGGCGAGCTGAAGGCGTCGCATGGCCTGCCGCCGGCCGATCCGGCACGCGAGCAGCAGCAGATCGCCCGCCTTCGCCAACTGGCGAAGGATGCCCATCTCGACCCGGATTTCGCGGAGAAATTCCTGAACTTCGTTGTCCGCGAAGTGATCCGACATCATGAGCAGATCGCCGCATCCAACGGCGTAGCGAAAACCGGCTGAGGACCAGCCGTAAACCCGAAAATCAGAGTTTTAGGAGAAGAGAAATGCCATTGAAAATCCGGCTGGCCCGTGCGGGCTCGAAGAAGCGCCCATATTACCACGTCGTCGTCGCCGACGCCCGTTCGCCGCGCGACGGCCGTTTCATCGAGTCGCTCGGCTCGTGGAACCCGCTGCTGCCCAAGGATGGCGAGCGCGTCAAGGTCGACGCCGACCGCGTCAAGCATTGGCTCTCGCACGGGGCCCAGCCGACCGACCGCGTGCTGCGCTTCCTCGACGAGGCCGGCATTGCCAAGCGTGAGGCCCGCTCCAATCCAAAGAAGGCCGAGCCCGGCAAGAAGGCGCAGGAACGCGCCGCACTTCTGAAGAAGGCGCAGGACGATGCAGCCGCCGCTGTTGCCGCCGCGGCAGCCGCGCCGGCCGAGGCGGAAGCCGCGACCGCCGAATAATTCGCTTTCTATCCCCTATGAACGGCGGGCGCTTTGTCCGCCGTTTTGCTGTTCCGTCCGACTTATGATCAATAGCCTTCAGGGCAGCGGGCGATGTAGACGCGCCCATCGCGACCGCGATAGCGGCACCGTCCGGGTTCGGTAGCACGACCGATCAGTGCGCCGGCGAGGGCGCCGACAGCACCACCGATCACCGCCCCTTCAACGTCGTCATCGGCCACTGCAGCGCCGACAGCAGCGCCACCCAAGCCACCGACCGCCGCGCCCTGTTCGGTTCGGGAACAGGCTGCGAGCGAGGTTGCCAGTATCATCAGGACTACCAGTTTCTTCATTGTCGTTCCTCTCAAACGGGTTTTTCCGTCCTCGCCGCCACATCTTCTAACTCGCAACCAGGCGATTTGATCCGAAGACAAAGGAGAAGGGCGGCGGCAGACCGCGCCCTCTCCGGCGACGCGACCGCCACCGAACGGCTTTTGAAGCCGCCACTATCGGCTGAACGGGATCAGCGCGCGCACCCTGGGATTGCGCAGGAAAAGGCCGCCCCACAAGATGAAACCGAGATAGACGCCGAACAGTGTGTGCGAAAACAGCGGGCTGCCGATACGTATATGCGTCGCGATGGCGCCACCGAGGTAGGCGGTGAGCAGGATGGCGCCGAGCACCGAGGTGCGCGGCACCGCATAGAGCGCGGTCGAGACCAGTCCGATGATGCCGAGCATGCGCGAGGCATTGGGATCGGCCGGCCAGCCGAGCTGCACCATGGTCTGGGTAACGATATCGAGCGGCGGCAGCTTGATGACGCCGTCGAAGATCATGAACAGCACGATGAGGGCGCTGAGCCCTCGCCCGGTCCACAGCGCGCCCGGCGTGACGGATGCTGTTTGAGACATGGTCATTGGTCCTCCGGTTGTTTCGAGCCCTCTTGGGGAGGCTCGAACCAAGGACGCGGCGTGAGGCGGCGATCCGACACGCCTACGGCCTTTTGAGCGCACGGCGCTGCCAGGAGCTTGGGAACAAACCCTAGGAGAAATAGTATTTTTCGGCGGGGATCATTTTTGGCGGCGCCTCGCCGAGCGCCTCGAACACCGAGATTTCACAAACGCGGCACAGGCCGTCGAGGGCGAGGTCGTTGGCCTCGGTGCCGAACGGGTCCTCGAGTTCCTCCGAGAGCGCGTCGAGGCCGAAGAAGGTGTAGGCGATCAGCGCCGTGAACAGCGGCGTCGCCCAGCCGGCAGTCGAGGCGAGCCCAAACGGCAGCAGCAGGCAGAAGATATAGGCGGTGCGCTGCAGGAGCAGCGTGTAGGCAAACGGAAGCGGTGTTCCCATGATGCGCTCGCAACCGGCCTGCGCTGCGGCGATTTGCGACAGGCGCTCGTCGAGGATGCGGTACCCCATGACGTCGATCGAGCCGGCCCTGTACAGCGCGGCGGCTCGCTCGCCCATCCGCCGCACCATGGCGTCGGGCGGGTTGGCCAGCTTGGCGGCACTTTCGGCCTCTTCGCCGATGAACGCTCGTGCGTCCGATGTTGCGTCCTCCCGCCGAAGCAGGCCGCGCAAGAAGTGGCAGAAGGCGATCGCCTCCATCAACATCCCGCGCAGTTCGATGCGATCTTCGATCAGCCCGGTGCTGGCGCGCGCCAGATTGCGAATGTCGAAGACAAGCTGGCCCCACAGCTTGCGCGCTTCCCACCAGCGGTCATAGGCGGCATTGTTGCGGAAACCGAGATAGATCGACAGCGCCACACCGAGTAAGGCAAACGGCGCGGGGCCGGCATCGCCGAAGTCGAGCTTCAACGCCCCGACCGCCAGCACCACCAGCGCGCCATAGACACCGAAGCCGAAGATCTGCGGCAGGATGCGCGGCACCACCGAGCCGCGCATGATGAAGAACAGATGCAAGAATCCCGGGCGCGGGCGAACGATCATCGAAACCCCTTTCACGGACCGGCAATGATCCTGATCGGTTCCATTGTGCGATGCAATACGCGCATAAGCCCAGCCGTCAGCGACATGGCGGCGTCGCCTTGCCGGCTGGGGCCGAGCACGTTATCGAAAATCCGCAAGGCATTCGGAAGCAATCGATGGCCGGCGAGACCGATCTGAAGAAACTGCTGGCAACGATGACGCCGGAATTGCGTCCCGGCATCCATGTCTTCGCCACACTGCCGCCCGATGCGCCCGTGCCGGACAGCCTCGAGACGGTGATGCTGTTTCGCGAGCGCGAGGGCACGACGGTGATCGCGCTAGAGGAGGAAGCCAAGGCCGCTGGCCTGGCGGCCGTCTTCCGCTGCCGGATGGTGACGCTGAACATCCATTCGTCGCTGGAGGCGGTCGGCTTCCTCGCCGCCATCACCGCGCGTCTGGCCGCCGCCGGCATGGGGGTCAATCCGGTCTCGGCCTTCTACCACGACCATTTGTTCGTGCCCGCCGACCGGGCGGAGGAGGCGATGGAGCTGCTGGAAAAGCTAGCGGAGGAGAGCCGGCTGTGACGCAGGCGCCTTGCTGCCTACTTGAGGCGCCTGTGCTGCCCCTCATCCCCCTGCCGGAATCCCGGCCCTTCGCTACGCCAGGGGGCGTTCTTCGTTCGGAAAGCCAAGCATTAGCTTTCCGTCCGCTTCACGGACCACTTCTCACCCCCGTGAAGGGGGAGAAGGAAGCTAATTGCCGAAGGCCGCGCCCGCGACTGCGGGCCGTTGTCCGGCGCCCCCGCGGAGGGCCCACCGCGGCAGCGGCGAAACGGCCCGTGAGCGATAACTATGCCGCCTTTTTCTTCGGCTGGATCAGCCCGCGCTCGATCAGCAGCTCCGCGATCTGCACCGCGTTGAGTGCCGCGCCCTTGCGCAGATTGTCGGAGACAATCCACATCGACAGGCCGTTGTCGACGGTCGAATCCTCGCGGATGCGCGAAATGAATGTGGCATCTTCGCCGGCCGAGTCCAGCGGCGTGATGTAGCCGCCGTCCTCACGCTTGTCGAGAACCTGGCAGCCCGGCGCTTCGCGCAGGATCTCGCGCGCCTCGTCGGCGGTGATCGGCTTTTCGAACTCGATGTTGACGGCTTCCGAATGGCCAATGAACACCGGCACGCGCACGCAGGTCGCCGTCAGCTTGATCTTGGGATCGAGCATCTTCTTGGTCTCGGCGACCATCTTCCACTCTTCCTTGGTGAAGCCGTCGTCGAGGAAGACGTCGATATGCGGGATGACGTTGAAGGCAATGCGCTTGGTGAATTTCTTGACGTCGACCTGGTCGGCGACGAACACGGCCCGCGTCTGCGTGAACAATTCGTCCATGCCTTCCTTGCCGGCGCCGGATACCGACTGGTAGGTGGCGACGACGACGCGTTTGATGGTGGCCAAGTCGTGCAGTGGCTTTAGCGCCACGACCAGTTGCGCCGTCGAGCAGTTCGGATTGGCGATGATGTTCTTGCGCGTGAACAGCGAAATCGCGTCCGGGTTCACCTCCGGCACGATCAGCGGCACGTCCTGATCGTAGCGGAAGGCCGACGAATTATCGATGACGACGCAGCCCTGCTTGCCGATCTTCGGCGACCATTCCTTCGAGACGTTGCCGCCGGCCGACATGATGCAGATGTCGGTGTCGGAAAAATCAAATTGGTCGAGCGCCCTGACCTTCAGTGTGCGGTCGCCGAACGACACTTCCGTGCCCTGGCTGCGCCGCGAGGCCAGCGCCACCACCTCGCTCACCGGAAAGCCGCGCTCTTCCAGTATGTTGAGCATTTCCCTGCCCACATTGCCCGTGGCGCCGACGATTGCAACCTTGAAACTCATCGAAATCTCCTGTCCTCTCCGCTCGGTTTTTGGAGAAAACCCGCCGACCGATGCGGGTTTCAACCCCCGGGCCGGACCCGGGAGAGGGGTGGTTAGGCCAAGGGAATCAGACCGTTTTAGTGGTCGTTTTAGCCGTAGTTTTGCTGGAACTAGGAGACGCGCCGACACGCCCGGCCCAATGGTTCGCATTGCGGCCGGGGAGGTCGAATGCAAGAAGCGCCATCAAAAGGCCGCGCATCGAAACTATCCCGTTCGGTGCCGGCTTTTACGCGGTTTGCGCAAAGAGTCAATCGCAACCCGGCGAGGCGGCTTGCCCTGTACAATGGCGGCGGCGCGAAGTACGAACGATTGGATCGTTTGGCTCGTGGCGCTTCTGGCCCTCGCCGACGGATGACCCATTGCGGGGCATAAAAGAATCCGAATTCCGAAAGAAGCATATGTCCAATTTCGAAGCTATTGACCCCGCGCTTGCAAAGGCGCTGGAAAAACGCGGCTATGTCGAGCTGACGCCGGTGCAGAAGGCGGTTCTCGAGCTCGGGCAGGCCGATGCGCTGGTTTCGGCGCAGACCGGCTCTGGCAAGACCGTTGCCTTCGGGCTGGCTCTGGCGCCGACTCTTCTCGACGGCGCGGAGCGCTTTTTCCATGCCGCAGCACCGCTGGCGCTGGCCATCGCGCCTACGCGGGAGCTCGCTTTGCAGGTGACGCGCGAGCTCGAATGGCTCTACGAACCGACCGGCGCAGCGATAGCGTCCTGCGTCGGTGGCATGGACATGCGCACCGAACGGCGCGTGCTGGAGCGCGGCGCCCATATCGTTGTTGGCACGCCCGGCCGGCTGCGCGACCACATCACCCGCAATTCGCTCAACATGTCTGAACTGAAGGCAGTGGTGCTCGACGAGGCCGACGAGATGCTCGATCTCGGCTTTCGTGAGGATCTCGAATTCATCCTCGACGCCGCCCCTGCCGAGCGCCGCACGCTGATGTTTTCGGCTACCGTGCCGCGCGCCATTGCCACGCTGGCCAAAGGCTACCAGCGCGATGCGGTGCGCATCTCGGCCTCCGGCGAGGAGAAGCAGCATCTCGACATCGAATACCGGGCGCTGAGCGTAGCTCAGCCCGATCGGGAAAACGCCATCATCAACGTGCTGCGCTATTACGAGGCGAAGAACGCACTGGTGTTCTGCAACACGCGCGCCGCCGTCAATCACCTGACCGCGCGCTTCAACAACCGCAACTTTTCCGTCGTGGCGCTTTCGGGCGAGTTGAGTCAGAACGAGCGCAGCCACGCGCTGCAGGCGATGCGCGACGGCCGCGCCAAGGTCTGCATCGCCACCGACGTGGCGGCACGCGGCATCGACCTGCCCAACCTTGAACTGGTGATCCATGCCGACCTGCCGACCAATCCGGAGACGCTGCTGCACCGAAGCGGGCGGACGGGACGGGCGGGACGCAAAGGTGTCAGCGCGCTGATCGTGCCCAACAGTGCCCGCAGGCGCACCGAACGGCTGCTGCAAAGTGCCGGCCTTGCGGCGACATGGGCAAGCCCGCCTTCGGCCGACGACGTGCTGCGCCGCGACGACGAGCGCATCCTCGCCGACCCGGTCTTCAGCGAACCGGTGAAGGAAGAGGAGCGCGGCTTCATCAATGCGCTTCTCGAGCAGCACGGCCCCGAACAGGTGGCCGCCGCGTTCGTGCGCTTGTGCCGCTCCAGCCGCTCGGCGCCCGAGGATCTTCTTGACGTCGCGCCGTTCACGCCGTCGGGCGACAAGTTTACGCGCAGGGACGAGGCGCCCGGCCGCCGCGACGATTTCGGCGACAGCGTCTGGTTCTCTCTGTCGGTAGGACGCCGGCAGAATGCCGAGCCGCGCTGGCTGATCCCGATGCTGTGCCGGACCGGCGGGATCAGCAAGCGCGAGATCGGTGCCATCAAGATGCAGCCTGAGGAAACCTTCGTGCAGATCGCGGCGGATTGGGCTGACCGGTTTCTCCAGGCGATCGGCCCCGACCGCAAGCTGCAGAACAACATCGCTGTGAAGCGGCTGGACGGCACGCCCGACCTGTCGCGGGCCGGCTATCAG
>NZ_RZSW01000147.1:0-11941 GCF_003997375.1 Mesorhizobium sp. M5C.F.Ca.IN.020.29.1.1
ATTTGACCCCGCCCAATTTAAGCACGACCGACTTCACACGCGATCCCCGTTGTCCCCGAATCGTATGAGCAACCCGCATCCGTAGCGCACTTGCCCGCTGTTCTTGGGGCGGGCGAAGGCCGAAGTCAACGCCGCACCCTGCCGTCGAATTGCCGAACCTCGCCTTCGCCGCCTGACAGGATACGCTGCGGATTTCGGCTGAGATCCGTCACCGCCTCTTCGATGCGGCTGATCGAACGGCGGCTGTCCTGGACCAGCGCTTCGACGTTCTGCAGGCCCTGACCGGAGAATCGGGCCAGATTGTCGGTGATGGTGCCGAGGCGGGCGTTCAGGGTGTCGGCGACCTGCTTGAACGATCTCAGCGTATTCCTGGCATCGGCTATCATGCCGTCGGCCTGACCTGAGCCGAGCAATGTATCGACCTTGGCGAGGATGCCGTCGACGCGCACCGAAGCGTCGTTGAGACGCTCCGCGAGCTGCTGCGCGTCCTTGATGGTCTGGTCGATATCGTCGGCCCGGTTGGCGAATTTGCTAGTCACCTTGGCGATGTCGGCGGCAGCCTCGTTGGCGTTTTCGCTGGCCTTCTGGATGTTGGCCAGCGCGGTGCGAACCTGTGCCGGGTCGATGCCGTCGAGAACGCCGTCGACTTTGGCCAGCGTGCCTTGCGTCCTTTGAGCGAAATCGTTGATCGACCCTACCGCCGTGTCGACATTCCTGACGACCCTGTCGAACTGCTTGCTGGTTTCCTTCAGGTTCGTGGTCACCGTGTCGACGTTGGCGACGATGCTCTTGATCTGGTCCTTGTCGACGGCGTTGAGCAGTCCTTCCGCCGCCTTCAGCGTGCCGTCGAGCTTGCCCGAGACACCCCTCAACTCGTCCGAAAGCGAACTGACGCTGGCGAGGAATTTGTCGATGCCCTCGGAGTTCTTGGCCAGCGCGTCGGAGAAGGTCTGCACATTGTTGACGGTCTGCGTCAGCGGCCCGCGAACGTCCCTGGTGAAGCCTTCGAGCTGGGTGAGAACCGTATCGGCTCGGGTGAAGATGTTCTGCGCCGTCTGCAAGAGATTGGTGACCGCCGACGGATTGGCGACGATCTCGGCGACACGGCCTTCCTTTTCCGCCAGATCGAGGAGGTTGGGCTCCTTGGGATCGGCGCCCTTGAGTTCGATATTGGCCTGACCGGTGAGGCCGGCGAGGCCGATGTCGGCCTGCGTCGATTTGGTGATCGGCGTCATGCGGTCTATTTCGGCGTCGGCTATGGCGGCGGTCGGATTGTCGACGTCGATATAGACGCGCCTGACATCCCCAACCCTGACGCCGTTGAACAGCACGAAGCTGCCGCGGCCGAGGCCGGAAGCCGATCCCGGAATGCGCACCCGCAGCATCGCCGTCTCACCTCTGTCGCCGATCGCGGCCGTCCAATAGACGAACGCGAACGCTGCCAGGATCGCGGCTAGCGTGAAAATGCCGACAATGACGTAGTTGGCTCTGGTTTCCATTTATCCACTTATGGCTACGCGCGGGCCGCAAGATCAAGTTGCCGCGCACGTTTTCCGCGAAAATAGGATTTCACCCAGGGTTCCTCGCTTCTGAGCATGTCGTCGATCGTGCCTTCGACCAGCACTTTCTTCTTGCCGAGCACGGCCACCCGATCACAAGCTGTGAACAGCGTGTCGAGATCGTGCGTGACCATGTACACGGTCAGATCCATGGTATCGCGCAGCTTGACGACCAGTTCGTCGAACTCAGCCGCACTGATCGGATCGAGGCCGGAGGTCGGCTCGTCCAGGAACACGATGTCGGGGTCGAGCGCCAGTGCGCGCGCCAGCGCCGCGCGCTTGATCATGCCGCCGGAAAGCTCGGACGGAAATTTCTGCGCCGCATCCGGCGGCAACCCGACCAGTTCGACCTTGAGCATCGCCAGCTCGTCCATCAGCTTTCTGGGCAGGTCGAGATATTCGCGCATCGGCACCTGCACGTTTTCGAGAACCGTGAGCGCCGAAAACAGCGCGCCGTGCTGGAAGAGGACGCCAAGGCGCATGTCGATGCGAAGACGCTCCCTCTCGCTCGCCTTTTCGACATCGACGCCGAACAGCTTGATCGTTCCCGACTGCTTGTGGACCAGGCCGAGGATGGTGCGCAGGAGAACCGACTTGCCGGCACCGGAGGCGCCGACAAAGCCGAGGATCTCGCCGCGCCTGATATCGAGCGACAATCTGTCGAGAATGACCTTGTCGCCGAAGGACACGGTGATGTCGTGCGCGGAAAGCACGATCTCGTCTTCGTCGGCCCCTTCCGCAACCCCAGTCGCCTTTGTGCTGCCCTGCGTCGCCATGTCAGAACTCGATCGCCGCGTAGAACATGGCGAAAAGCCCATCGAGGATGATGACCACGAAGATCGACTTCACCACCGAAGCGGTGACGTGTTGTCCCAGCGATTCGGCGCTGCCGCCAACCTTCATGCCTTCGACCGAGGCAATCGTGCCGATGATCATGGCCATGAACGGCGCCTTGATCAGCCCGGCAAAGATGGTGCTGAGATCGATGGCGACACGCAGCCGGTCGATGAACGCCGCCGGTGCGATGTCGGAGTAGAGCCATGCGGCTAGGATGCCGCCGCCGAGTGCGGCGAAATTGGCGATGATCGTCAGGCAAGGCAGTGCGATCACCAGCGCGACCAGCCGCGGAAACACCAGCACGCCGATTGGATTGAGCCCGATGACCTTCAGCGCGTCGACCTCCTCGCGCATTTTCATCGAGCCGATTTCAGCCGTAATGGCGCTGCCCGAACGGCCGGCGATCATGATCGCGGTCATCAGCACGCCGAGTTCGCGCAGGATCAGCACGCCGACCAGATCGACGACGAAGATATCGGCGCCGAAATAGCTGAGCTGGTAGGCGCCTTGCTGGGCGACGATCGCGCCAACGATGGCCGACATCAGCACGACCACCGGGATGGCGCCGACGCCCATGCGATCGATCTGGTTGAAGATCGCCGCCGGATTGACCGCATGGCCGCGGCCGAGCTTCATCTGCGAGCCGCGTATCGTGGCGCCCAATATGTTCATCGCGGCCAGGAAATCGTCGCGCATTTCATAGACACGCCGGCCAACCGCCTCTAGCGCACGAATGATGATGTTGGGCGGCTTTGTGCCGCCGGAATCGGGTTCGCGCCGGACCGCGTCGCCAACGGCGCCGAGCAGGATCGAGGCAATCTCGCTTTCCCCTTGCAGCTTGATCTCGACGCCTTTCTTTTCGAAGGCGCTGACCAGGCGGTCGATCAGCCAGGCTCCGGCGGTATCCATCTTCTCGATATGCGAAAGGTCGAGCGCCAGCGTCTGGAAACCGCTGCGCTTCTCGATCTTGCGCATCTCGGCGTCGACCAGCGTCACGGTGCGCGTCGTCCAGTTTCCGGAGAAGGCGCAGCCCAGAACGCCACGCTCCTCACCGACCGCGACGCGCGGCTGGTGGTCGGCCTCCTTGGCGGTCGTGCCGCTTGCGTGGCGTTTGCGGATGGTAAACATGGCGTCCTGTTAGCCTGACGGGCCAATCTGTTTAACCTGACGGAACCCACCTGTCGATTTGCCGACAAGCTCGTTGTCGCACAGCCGGAGCAGAAAAATATGGCGCGTGTCATTTCGGTCGAGGCCGAGCGCTTTCCCATCGCCGGGACCTTCACCATTTCGCGCGGTTCGAAAACCGAAGCCGAGGTTATCACAGTGACGATCCACGAGGACGGCCAGAGCGGGCGCGGCGAATGCGTCCCCTACAAGCGCTATGGCGAAACGATGGACGGTGTGCGCGATGCGATCGAGGCGATGCGCGGCGAGATCGCTGGCGGCATCAGCCGGGCCGCGCTGCTCGATGCCATGCGCGCCGGAGCCGCCCGCAATGCCATCGACTGCGCGCTATGGGACCTGGAGGCGAAGATCACAGGCAAGCCGGTCGCATTCAGCATGTGCACGGCTCCGCCGAGCGCGCTTGAGACGGCCTACACGCTGTCGCTCGGTGAGCCCGAAGCGATGGCAGCCCAGGCCCGCGCCAACGCCCAGCGCCCGCTGCTCAAGGTCAAGATCGGCGGTGACAACGATATGGCCCGTATCCGCGCGGTTAGGGAGGCGGCACCGACGAGCCGCATCATCCTTGACGCCAATGAGGGCTGGAGCGACGACAACATCGTTGCAAATCTCGCCTTTGCCGCCGAATACGGCATCGCCCTGATTGAACAGCCGCTGCCGGCGGGCCGTGACGGCATCCTTCGCCAAATCGCGCATCCCGTGCCGATCTGCGCTGATGAAAGCGTGCATGAGGCAGAGGGCCTTGCCTCGCTTGTCGGCCTTTACGATGCCGTCAACATCAAGCTCGACAAGTCGGGCGGCTTGACCGCTGCCCTCATCCTTCGCGATCGCGCCCGCGTACTGGGTTTTGACGTCATGGTTGGCTGCATGGTTGGCACGTCATTGGCCATGGCGCCGGCCGTGCTCTTGGCGCAGGATGCCGATTTCGTCGATCTCGACGGGCCACTGCTGCTGGCCCGCGACCGTGTTCCCGGTCTCGTCTACCGGGGTTCGCTGGTGTCACCGCCCGATACGGCGCTGTGGGGCTGAACGCGCGGCAAGCCCGATCAACGCAAGGCCGATAAGGGCGATCGGGATCATGGCAAAAAAGCCGTCCACGCCGAAGCGGTCATAAAGCGGGCCGGACAAGAGCGTCACCACGGCCGTGAAAAAGCCGTTGGAGAAATAGGCGATGCCTTGCGCGGCCCCGGTGCGCTCCTCCGCGATCGTCTCACCGATCATTTTCTGCAGGCCGATCAGCACCAGCGCTACGGAGACCGCATGCAGCGTCTGGACTGCGAAAAATCCGGCGACGCCAAGGCCGAGCGGCCAGATCATGGGGAAGGCAATCCAGCGCACGATCGCGCCTATCCCGGCCATCGCCATGATCGACACGACCGAGAAGGAGCCGAAAACCCGGGTGAAGACCATGAACATGCCGATCTCGGCCACCACACCCCAACCCCAAAGCAGCCCGACCACCTGATCGCCGATGCCGATCGATTTCCAGTAGATCGACACGAAGCCGTAGAGAAACGCGTGGCTGGCGGTGATGACGCCGACGCCGATGGAGAAATACAGGAAATAGGCGTTGAGGAGTTTTGGCGCCGATTGCTGGATGTCGGCCGCCGAAAGCAGCGAGGCACGGCGCGGACGGCCGAGCCGCGGCGCGATCAATCCGACGACAAGTGCGGCGCCAAACGCCACGAAGATGATCATCGGAACAGCCTGGGCGCCGGTCGCCGACAGGATGAAACCGCCCGCAAGATTTGCGCATAGATAGGAGATCGAGCCCCATTTACGCATGCTTGCGTAGTTGGAGCCGAAGCGGCGCACTCCCGACAGTGCCAGCGAATCGGCAATCGGCGAATGCGGTGTCCAGACCACAGCGAGCGCCAGCGAAACAGCGAGCACCATGGCGTAGCTCGGCGTCAGAAAATAACCGGCGGACAACGCCACAGATGCGGCCATCAGCGCGACATAAACATGGGCGCGGTCGCTCGCCCTGTCGGCCAGTGCTGTAAGCAATGGCGTCGTCCCCACGCGCAGGAACATTGGTGCTGCGAGAATGACCGCTATCTGCTCGGCATCGAAACCCTCTGCCTGCAACCACAGCGGGAAGTACGGCAAATGTATTCCGAGCGGCACGAAAAGCGTGAAGAAAATCAGGCCCATCCGCAGTTCGAAATGACGCGGCTTGACGAGCTGTTCGGGTGAAAGCGGCGGCAGGGAGGACATCAACAGGCAATCCGTCGGCGCAGCGTTCAGCCGAGTCGGTCTGCAGCGCACGCCAATTCCACAACATGCTGAAAAAGCCGGCGGAACCGCTTGCACTAATCGATTAAAGCGAGGTGAGGTCGGGTTTGGTCAGGCAGCCTGGACTGCCCTGCCCTTGATGTCGATCGGCACGAGCACTTCGTTGCCGACCGGAGCCTCCGGCAGGACGTGCGCCCAGTGCAGGATCTCCATCCGGCCGTCGAAATGCTCGACCACCGCGGTGCAGCTCTCCACCCAATCGCCGGTGTTGATGTATTGCACGTCCTCATAATTTTCGATCGCGGCATGGTGGATGTGACCACAGATCACGCCGTCGACATGCGAGCGGCGCGCTTCCTCGGTCAGCATGGTCTGGAACGAGCCGATGAAATTCACCGCCTTTTTGACGTTGACCTTGGCCCAGGACGAAAACGACCAATAAGGCAGACCAAGCAGTTGGCGAAGCCGCATCACCACGCGGTTGACGAGCATGGCCGCGTCGTAGGCGTAGTCACCAAGATAGGCCAGCCAGCGCGCATTGTGGACGACAGTGTCGAACTGGTCGCCATGGATGACAAGAAGATGTTTGCCGTCAGCGGTCTCGTGAATGGCGCGGTCGGCGACGACGATGCCGCCGAAATGCACGCCTTGGAACTGGCGCGCGAACTCGTCGTGATTGCCGGCGATGTAGGTGATGCTGGCGCCCTTGCGCGCCTTACGCAGCAACTTCTGGACGACGTCGTTGTGGCTCTGCGGCCAGTGCCAGCTCCGTCTCAGCCGCCAGCCGTCGACGATGTCGCCGACGAGATAGATGATATCGGCGTCGTGATGGCGCAGGAAATCGATCAGGAACTCGGCCTTCGCCGCCTTCGATCCGAGATGGACGTCGGAGATGAACATGCTGCGGAAAGTGCGGGGCTCTGCGCCAGGCATTGGATTCTCACCGTTGCTCTCGTGCAGCCTATGCCCCGATTCATGCAACAACCGTATGACGGTTGCGATTGGTCCAGCCTCAAGAGTAGGTTGCCGCGCCAAACAGAGGAGAAATCGCCATGGATCTCGGTATTCGCGGAAAAAAGGCCATCGTCTGTGCTTCGAGCAAAGGACTTGGGCGCGGGTGCGCCATGGCGCTGGCCGAGGCCGGTTGCGATCTGGTCGTCAACGGGCGCAATGCCGACCAGCTGGCGAAGACCGCCGCCGAACTGCGGGAAAGATTTGGCGTCGAGGTCACCGAAATCGTCGGCGACGTGTCGAAGCCCGAGGTGCAGAAGGCGCTGCTTGCCGCCTGTCCCGATCCCGATATCCTCGTCAACAACAATGGCGGACCGCCGCTTCGCGATTTCCGCGAACTCGACCGCGAAAAAATCCTCGAAGGCGTCACCCAGAACATGGTGACCCCGGTCGAACTGGTTCAGGCTGTGATCGACGGCATGGCCGAACGCGGCTTCGGCCGCATCGTCAATATCACCTCGCTGTCGGTCTATGTTCCCATTCCCGGCCTCGATCTGTCGTCCGGCGCGCGCGCAGGCCTGACTTCGTTCCTGGCCGGCGTCGCGCGGACGGTGATCGACCGCAATGTGACGATCAACAACATGCTGCCGGGCAAGATCGACACCGATCGGCTGCGCCCCCCGCATGAAGCCGGCACCCCCGAAGATCCGGCTGCTGCCGCCGCACGCAAGACCCAGGCAGCAGCCAACGTTCCGGCCAAGCGGCTCGGCACGCCGGAGGAATTCGGCCAGATCTGCGCCTTCCTGTGCTCAGTTCATGCCGGCTACCTGACCGGGCAGAACATACCGGTCGACGGCGGCGCCTATGTCAGCGCGTTCTAGTACCGAACGCTTGGTACCCGCTGGGAACGCCGGGAGACGATTGTGCTCTGAAGCAGGCCTTGCAGGTGGCCGTCGTCATGGAGCAGCTGGGCTATGATGGCCCCTTCCCGCGCTGGCCGCCCTACAGTGCATAGGGCCATTCTTCCGGCACGAAGCGATAGGCGTCGCCATCGCGCGCCACATGGCCGATGCCGGGGAACGGCAAATGCATGCCGGCGATCAGCATCCGGTCAGCAGCGACCCGGTCGAGCGTCCGCTTGCGCGTTTCGGCAGCCAGCTTGGAATCAACATCGAAGGCGATGCTCCAGTCCGGGCGCGCGAACTGGTAGGTAGCCATATGCACGACATCGCCCCAGATGAACAGCGCCTCGCCGTCCGATTCCACGATGAAGCCGGCATGGCCCGGAGTGTGGCCGGGCAGCGGCACGGTGCGGATCGCGCCGACCGCCTCGCCCTCGCCAGCCACCTGCCGCACGCGGTTCGCATAGGCGGCGGCGGCCTGGCGGGCGCCGATGAAGAACGGCCTTGCCCCATCCGGCGCCCGGTTCATGTTCGCGTCGTCATGCCAGAAGGCGTAATCGGCGGCGGTGACGATGAGCTCGGCATTGGGAAACAGCGCCTGGCCGGCGGGAGTCAGAACGCCGTTGATATGGTCGGGATGCATGTGGGTAATCAGCAACGTGTCGATCTGGTCCGGAGAAACGCCCGCCGCCTCGATAGCGGCCGGAAGTCGGCCGAGTGACGGGCCCATGCTGTCCGACGTACCGGCGTCGACGAGCACCAGACGGTCGCCCAGATTGATGAGATAGGCATTGACCGGTGCGCGGTGCGGTCCGGGCTTCTGGAAGCTGGCCTCAGCCAGCCGCTCCGCATCGGCCTCAGCGAGCCCGATGACCAGCTCGGAACCAATGTCGATATAGCCGTCCAGTAGCGCCGTAACCTGGACCGATCCCACGTTGCGGCGCAGCGCGCCAAGCGTTGCGGCGTCGACCAGGGGCGCGCGGGCCAAGGCCGGAACGGAGACATTGGCTAGGAGAGTGCCGCCGGTTAGGCCGGCACCGGCGAGAAAATGACGGCGGGAAAGCGGCATTGCATCGTCTCCAGTTTGGGGATCCAGAGCTCCAGGCGGAGCAAGGCGGATCTACGTCATAGGCTCAGCTTTTTGAACTTGCCGATTCATTATATCTCTTATTACTCTTGTTTATTAATCACGACGGAGAGTTGCCATCATGGACCGCTTGACCGAGCTGACCAGCTTCGTACGCGCCTGCGATACCGCCAGCTTCTCGGCGGCAGCGCGCGAGTTGGGCTTGAGCCAGCCCGCCGTCAGCCAGCAGATCCGCGCACTGGAAAAGCGTCTAGGCGTCCGGCTCTTTGACCGTACGACCCGCCATGTTTCGCCAACGGAAGCCGGCCGGCGTTATCTGGAGCGCGCCCGCGACATCATTGAGCGCATCGAGGAGGCGGACCGCAGCGTCGGCTGCCTCGAATCGAAGATGTGCGGACGTCTTGCCGTCGGCGCGCCGGCCAGCTTCGGCGCCGGCGTGCTTGGCAGCTATCTGATCGAGTTCAAGCGCGCCTATCCGGAACTGTTGCTCGACGTGGCGCTGACCGACAGTTTCGTCGATGTGATCGCAGAGGGGCTCGACGTGGCGATCCGTATGGGGACCATCGATGACAACCGGCTGATCGTGCGCAAGCTCGGCGTGATCGGGCGCTGCCTCGCGGCCACGCCAGAGTATCTCGACCGCCGGGGCCGGCCGCGGCGCCCGGAAGATCTCGCCGACCATGATTATCTGCTTTACGCCCACATCAGGAAGCGCGATGTCGTGCCGCTCACCGGCCCGGGCGGCGAAAAGGCCGAGGTGCGAATCCGACCGGCCATGCGCTCTGACAATTCGCTGCTCAATCATCAGGCATTGCTGTCCGGCGTCGGCATCGGCCTCGGGCACAGGGTGATACTCGATCCGCTCATCGCCGAAGGCTCGCTCGAACATGTGCTGCCGGACTGGCACTATGCGCCGCACCATGTGCATGCTGTCTATCCATCGAACCGCTTCATTCCGTTGAAGGTCAGGCGGTTCGTTGCCGGCTTCGCCGACCACCTCGCCGCGATGGGTGCGCTCATCGATGACAAAAGCATGAACATCCAAGGAAACGGCGCCGGCCCAGCGAAGTCTGACGTTTTTACGCGCAGGGAAATGGCGGAGACGGGAGAGTCGAGATGTGGCGCGGCGGAGATAGGCGTAGCCCCGCAACCGCGCGGTGAGTAGCTATCGGGTGGAAGGTAGCCGCAAAGCCTGGAAACGGTCGACCTGACACCTTTGCGCCTGCTGCTCCCGCAGGACACATGAACTACCCTTCATGGTCATTCCTCCCGCCGATCGAGAAACCGCTTCACAGCGTCGAGGAACACACCGCGCCCTGCGGCCTCGCGATCGAGATGCACGAAGTGCGTGGCGTCCGGGATGTCTAGGCGTTCCGCTTTTGGTGATTCGTCCACGATTGTCTTCGCGTCCTCCGGCCGGCTCCAGAAATCCCGTCCGGAGCGGATGACGAGCACTGGCATGGTGAGTGCCGCCGCCGCCCATTGCCGGCGACCGAAGGCGAGTTCGAAGCTGTCGGCCATGGCGCCGCTTGGGGACCGGAAACTCGGCGGCTGGCGCGTCGGCGCCGTCTCGTCGGAGGCGAGTGCTGCATCACCATAGGCCGCAGCGACCGCGGGATCGCGCCACTGGGCCTTGTCCGCGACCGGGATGCTGTCGTCCCAGGCAGTGAATAGGCTCTGACGTGTATTCATCCGATAACCGCCGAACGTATGGACATTGAACGTCCCGGGCCGGTCGGGATTTTCGAGCGGCGAGCCGGTGCCAAGAGTGGAGTGCTGGTCTGAGCCTCCATGCAGGGTGTTGTAGAGGATGAGCCGGTCAACCCTCTGCGGAAAGCGGCTGGCGTAGGCGCCGGCCCAATGTCCGCCGGTGGCCCAGCCGACGAGGCTGACCCTCGAAACGTCGCTCCATTTCGCGATAGCGTCGACCGCTGCGGAAATATCCGCCACGACGTCTTCGGTACGCATCAGGGGAGCGGACTTATCCGGCGGCCTGTTCATGGCCGCAGGGCGGCTCGATGCGCCGTAGCCGCGAACATCCAGGACATAGACAAGGTGCCCGTCCGCCGCGAGGTCGGCGGCAAGCGACCCACCCGCAACAGGCAGATCGAAGGACGCAACGCCGGGCACGCGTGCGCCATGGACGAGGAGGACGGCGGAGTTGGCTTCGGACGCTGCGCCAGGACGGCGCACCTCCCGGACGAAGAGGCGCTCGCCCGTCCGAAGTTCGACGAACCTGTCGGCCCGGACGAGATCCGGCTCTCCTGCCGGTGCTGGAGCGGCGATCATAGCAGCTGCGGTGAGCACGAGGGGAAAGGCGGTAAAATGGGACATCATGACGTCTCCGGTCGCAATTGCGTTCCGCAAAGACTGCCAGCTATTCGATATCTTTTCGATGACGCGTCTGAGGGTTTTTGATATCGTCAAGATATGGAACTTCGGCACTTGCGACATTTCCTCGCTGTTGCGGAGGATTTGCATATGGGTCGTGCCGCACTGCGGCTGGCCATGGCGCAGCCTCCGCTTAGTCAATCGATCGGGCGCCTGGAAAAGGAGCTCGGCGTCAAGCTATTCGAGCGGGCCAACCGCCGCCTGACCTTGACGCGCGCCGGCTCGGCCTTCGTCGAAGAGGCTCGAGCATCCATACGGCACGCCGATTCGGCGCTTCATGTCGCCCGCGCAGCGCATAACGGCGAAGCTGGCGAGATCAGGATCGGCTTCGTGTCGGCGGCCCTTTACGAGCATCTGCCGCACCTCCTGTCACGGCTTCGCGAGAAATATCCGGACATCCATCCAAAGCTCATCGAGGTGTCCACCAATGAGCAGATTGCGGCGCTGTCGCGCAGTGAGATCGACATCGGTTTCGTGCATCCACCGCTCGGGACCGACGAACGTCTCGACGTCCATGACTATCCTGCTGAAGATCTTGTTGCCGTTCTGCCTGACGACCGGCAGACGCACGGGGTGACGCTGGCGGACATCGCCCGCCACGGGCTCATCATGTTTCCGGCTGCACAAGGCCCGGCGCTCCATGCCCGCATCGTAGACACATTCACCAAGACTGGCATGACGTTCGGATCGTCCAGGAGGCGACGCGGGCACTGACCATGCTATCGCTCGTGTCCACAGGCTTGGGCGCGGCCCTGCTGCCACGATCGACTCAGCGCCTTGTATTTCAGGGCGTCCGG
>NZ_RZSW01000148.1:0-11861 GCF_003997375.1 Mesorhizobium sp. M5C.F.Ca.IN.020.29.1.1
CTACTCGGTCGGGCTGCGGCTGAAGCCGGCTATACGCTGGCAAAGCCTGATGCTGGCGCTGTCGATTGCCGCACTTGTCACCTCGCTGCCTTTCTTCCTGTGGGAAGTGGCCGCCGGCAAGGTCATCGTCCCCGATGCGCGCGGCTGGGCGATAGCGTTCTACACCGCGATCGGCGCCTCAGTCGTCTCGCAGATCTTTTACATCAGGGGCAACGAACTGATCGGCGCCAACCGGGCTGGCCTGTTCATCAACCTGGTGCCGATCTTCGGCACGCTCCTGTCGGTGCTGATCGTCGGTGAGACATTCCAGCTCTATCAGGGACTGGCCCTGGTGCTGGTGCTTGGCGGTATCAGCCTCGCCGAATACAGCGGAAGGAAGATGGCGATTTAGCCGGCAAATATTCGACGCCGCATGGTGCAATCCAGAGCCTGTCAGCCACATTGTCGAAGCGCCCCGCGTGCTTGCAGAGCATTATTCAGGCGCCCACATCGAAATGCAGCCGCTTGGCGGAGTCGATCGACTTGTGCGCCCGCACCTGTTCCAGCACGTTTTCCGGGAACGGCGCATCGAGATAAAGCAGTGCAATGGCATCGCCGCCAGGCCGGTTGCGGCCGAGCTGGAAGTTGGCGATGTTGACGCCGTTCTCGCCGCAGACCGTGCCGAGCAGGCCGATGATGCCGGGCGCATCGGCATTCGTCGTGTAGAGCATGTGCTGGCCGACCTCGGCGTCGAGGTTGATGCCCTTGATCTGGATGAAGCGCGGCTTGCCGTCCGAGAAGCAGGTGCCGGCGATCGAACGCGTCCTATGCTCGGTCTTGACCGTCAGCTTGATGTAGCCGTCGAACACGCCGGATTTGTCGCGCTTGACCTCGGCGACGATGATGCCGCGCTCCTTCACCATGATCGGCGCCGACACCATGTTGACGTCGGAGACCTGCGGCCGGATCAGCCCGGCAAGAGTGGCGCTGATCAGCGCGCGCGTGTTCATCGTCGCGGTCGAGCCGTCGAACAGTATCTCGACCTCTTTGATCGGATCCTCGGTGACCTGGCCGACAAAGGCGCCGAGCACTTCGGCAAGCTTGACGAAAGGCTTCAGGCGCGGCGCTTCTTCAGCGGTGATCGACGGCATGTTGATGGCGTTGGAAACAGCGCCCTTGATCAGATAGTCGGCCATCTGCTCGGCGACCTGCAGGGCGACATTCTCCTGCGCCTCCATCGTCGACGCACCGAGATGCGGCGTCGCCACCACGTGCTCCATGCCGAACAGCTCACTTTTCTCCGCCGGCTCTACCTCGAACACATCGATGCCAGCGCCCGCCACCTTGCCGCTTTTCAACGCCGCGATCAGGTCGGCCTCGACGATCAGCCCGCCACGGGCGCAGTTGATGATGCGCACGCCGGTCTTCATTTTGGCGATCGCCGCGGCGTCGATGATGTTGCGCGTCTTGTCGGTCAATGGCGTGTGCAGAGTGATGAAATCGGCTCGGGTGAACAGCTCGTCCAGTTCGACCTTTTCGACGCCGAGCTCCTCGGCGCGGCTGTCCGACAGGAACGGGTCGAAGGCGATGACGTGCATCTTGAGGCCGACGCCGCGCGTGGCCACGATCGAGCCGATATTGCCGCAGCCGATGATGCCCAGCGTCTTGCCGGTGATCTCGATGCCCATGAAGCGGTTCTTTTCCCATTTGCCGGCATGGGTCGAGGCATTGGCTTCCGGTATCTGGCGGGCCAGCGCGAAGATCATGGCGACGGCATGCTCGGCGGTGGTGATCGAATTGCCGAACGGCGTGTTCATGACGATGATGCCCTTGCGGCTCGCCGCCGGGATGTCGACATTGTCGACGCCGATGCCGGCGCGGCCGACCACCTTGAGCCTGGTGGCGGCGTTGATCAGCTTTTCGGTGACTTTGGTCGCCGAACGGATGGCGAGGCCGTCATACTGGCCGATCACTTCGAGCAGCTTTTCCTTGTCCTTGCCGAGGTCGGGCAGGTAGTCGACGTCGATGCCGCGATCCCTAAAGATCTGAACGGCAGTGGTGGAGAGTTTGTCTGAGACGAGAACGCGGGGCGCCATGGCGGCCTCCTTCAAATGAGATTTGATCCGTTTGGGAATGGGCGGCCCCGAGGGCCGCCACGGGAAACTCAGGCAGCCGCCTTGAGCGACGCCTTTTGTGCGGCAAAGGCCCAGTCGAGCCACGGCAGCAGCGCTTCGAGGTCGGAGGTCTCGACTGTCGCGCCGCACCAGATGCGCAGGCCGGGCGGCGCATCGCGATAGGCGCCGATATCGTAGGCGACGCCTTCCTTGTCGAGCGTCGAGACGATGCCCTTGGCGAACGCCGCTTGTCCGTCGGCATCAAGCGCGGCGACATCCGGGTCGGTGAAGGAAAGACAGACGGACGTGTTCGACCGCGTCGCCGGGTCGGTGGCCAGATGGCCGAGCCATGCGGATCTGTCGACGAAACCGTCGATAACGGCGGCATTGGCGTCGGCGCGGGCAATCAATGCGTCGAGGCCGCCGATCGACTTCGCCCAACGCAGTGCGTCGAGATAGTCCTCGACGCACAGCATCGATGGCGTGTTGATGGTCTCGCCCTTGAAGATGCCTTCGATGAGCTTGCCGCCCGAGGTGAGGCGAAAGATTTTCGGCAGCGGCCAGGCGGGCTTGTAGCTTTCCAGCCGCTCGACGGCGCGCGGGCTGAGGATCAGCATGCCGTGCGCACCTTCGCCGCCCAGCACCTTCTGCCAGGAGAAGGTGACGACATCGAGCTTCTGGAAATCGAGCTTTTGCGCAAAGGCCGCCGACGTGGCGTCGCAGATGGTCAGGCCCTTGCGGCTGACCGGAATGAACTCACCGTTCGGGACACGCACGCCTGATGTCGTGCCGTTCCAGGTGAAGACCACATCGCGGTCGAAGTCGATTTTTGTCAGATCCGGCAGCGCGCCGTAGCCGGCCTCGATCCTGCGCACGTCAGCGAGCTTCAGCTGCTTGACCACATCGGTGACCCAGCCGGAACCGAAACTCTCCCAGGCGACCATGTCGACGCCGCGTTGGCCGAGCAGCGACCACAGCGCCATTTCCACCGCGCCGGTGTCCGACGCCGGCACGATGCCGATGCGATAGTCTGCCGGAACCTGGAGAATTTCCCGCGTCAGCTCGATCGCCTGTTCGAGCTTGGACTTGCCGATCTTGGCGCGGTGCGAGCGTCCGAGCGCAGCATTGGTTAGCGCCTCGACCGACCAGCCGGGACGTTTTGCACAGGGACCTGAGGAAAAATTGGGATTTGCCGGACGGAGTCCGGGCTTCGTACGCGTCGTCATTGTGGTCTATCCTTCCAGATAGTGGCCCCTCGTTGGGGAGGGGTGGCCCACGGATGGCGATATGCGTTCAGGCGTCAGGCGTCAAGGGGAAAGTTTTTGTCGCTGGCAGGATATTGATCACCTGTGATGAGAATGTCGTGGGCCTCCAAAACGAGGGCGGACCCGAAGATCCGCGGTCTTGATTGTCTCCCGCGCAGCTCCTACCAGAGGTCGTAGCGCAACCCGAGCTTAACCTGATGATTGCTGATCCCTTTGTCGATCGGATAGGAATTTAGACTCTCGGCAGTCGCATATTCGGCGTCGGGCGCGGAAAAATACTGATAGCCCAGATCGACGGAAACATTCTTGGACACTTGATAGGCAAGGCCCGCATTAAGCGTATAGGCAAAGGAATACTGGGTCTTGTCGTCCTGCAGAACAAAATCGTCGGTAGGGTCATTGTTGTCGGTGAAATAGCTCGCCGAAAGCTTGCGATTGCTCTGGACGATTCCGATACCCGCGCCGAGATAGGGCGTGATCCCGACATAGGTGCCAAGATCGACATAGCCATTGAGCATGCCCGAGAAGGCATAGTTCTTCAGAGACGCTGATGCCACGGTCGTTCCGTCATCATAGCCGACGCCGATCTTGTTGCCGGGCAGATAGCCGAAATTGAGATCGGCCCGCAGATAGTCGTTGAAATGGTAGCCGAAGCCGATGCTGGCAAAGATCGGATCTTCATTGTCGCTGAAGCTCGCCGGTGTGAAGGCGAAGTCCTCATCTTCGAAACTCTTTTCCGGCAAATAAGCGACATCGCCCCGCAGATACCATCCCGAACCGACTTCGACCGGCACATAATCCGGCGCCTGGTCGACATAGATCGGCGGATCGTAGTCGGCACCAAGCGCTTGAGACAGCGACATCAGGGCGATTGCTGCAAGCGCCAGCGCTATGCGCGATTTGAATGTCATGATCCCTGGCTCCCGAAGGTGGCGCCATTCGCGATCGCGAGCGCCGTTTCAGAGCATTGTTAACCATAGTGGTTAAGTGGCGGTTAAGGATAACAGCACGTTAGCGATTTGATTTTGATGCGCTTTCCTGACTCAAACGAAAACCGCCCGGCTTTCGCCGGGCGGTCCGCAACCCTGCTCTCGAAGCGATTACTTGGTGTAGACCGGTTCGGGTTCGTAGGCGATCGGCTCCGGCTGGGCGCAGCCCGAGTTGCCGAACTGGTAGCGCAGGCCGCCGCGCACTTCGTGCACATTGATGCCTTTGTCATGGCCCGGACCGACGCCGCTGGCGAAGTCGAACATCTTGCCGCCTTCGATATGGCTGTAGCGGTAGCCGACATCGAGCTTGACACGATCGGTCAGGCAGTAGGATGCGCCCGCCATGGCGGCATAGGCAAAACGCCAGCCTTTGCCGCCGCTATGCTCAAACGAACCGTCCTCAGTGACGTTATGCAGCGTATCCCACTTGACCCAGGCACCGCCGATGCCGGCGCCGACATACGGCGTGATGCCATGCCAAGTGCCGATATCGACATAGGCGTTGGCGAGAAGCAGCAGCGCCGTATAGGACGAGGTGTCGGTCGAAGTGCAGGGATCTCCATCAAGGCAGATGCCGCTGGTCGAGCCGCGGAAATCGGATTTGCTCATCCAGTCCGCGGTCAGGTCGGTGCGAAAATGCTGGTTGATCTGGTAACCGACGCCGGCGCCGGCCGAGAAGGCGCCCTCCAGCTTGCCGCTGTCAAAGCGGCCGGTGCCTGGAGCCGGCCCGTAGGTGATGTAGTCGCCGCCGCGGAACTTCGACCAGTGATAGTCGATGTCGCCGCGAATGTACCAGCCGCCATATTCGACCGGCTGCTCGTAGACGGGCGGCGGCGGGGCCGGCTCGACCACGGGCGGCTCGACGAAGTCGGCGGCGAACACTGGTCCGGCCACGCCCGCGAGCAGCGCGGCAAAGAGGGCCATTCTTGCTGTATTGAACATGCTTGTCACCCCTGAGAACCCTCGGCACAGCGAACGCTTCCGAATCTGATTGGCTTCAGCGTGGATAATGAATTGGAAAAGTTAAAACGCGTTTAACCGTATCGCTTAACCATGTACCTCTAAATCTTTCGGAGTTTTCGCGTCATTTCTGCGGAGAATTTGCGTGCAAGCCAACGAAAAAAGCCCGCCGGAGGCGGGCTTTCAAACTGGCAAAAGCTTCAGGATCAGGCGGCGCTGCGCGTTTCCGAAATGACCTCGACGATATCGTTGACGACGGCCTCTACCAGTTGCTGATCGTCGCCTTCCGCCATGACGCGGATGAGCGGTTCCGTGCCGGATGGCCGGATGACCAGGCGCCCGGCCTTGCCCAGGCGGTGCCGTCCATCTTCGATCGCCGCCTTGACCAGGGCTTCCTCGAGCGGCTTGCCGCCGGCAATGTGGACGTTCTTCAGCAACTGCGGCACCGGCGCAAACTTCTTCGACAGTTCGCTGACCGGCCGGTTCTGCCGCTTGATGCAGGCGAGCACCTGGAGCGCCGAGACGAGGCCGTCGCCGGTAGTGGAAAAATCGGACAGCACGATGTGGCCCGACTGTTCGCCGCCGACATTCAGGCCGTGCGCACGCATGTGCTCGACGACATAGCGGTCGCCGACCTTGGTGCGGTGCAACTGCAGGTTCATGTCGCCGAGGAAGCGTTCGAGGCCGAGATTGGACATCACCGTCGAGACGATGCCACCGCCGGCCAGCCGTCCGCTCTGATGCCAGGACTCGGCGATCAGCGCCATGATCTGATCGCCATCGACGATCGCGCCGTTCTCGTCGACGATGACGACGCGGTCGGCATCGCCGTCGAGCGCGATGCCGATATCGGCGCGCACTTCGTGGACCTTCTTCTGCAGGCCGGCCGGATGGGTCGAGCCGCACTCCTTGTTGATGTTGAAGCCATTGGGCTCGACATTGATAGCGACGACCTCGGCGCCGAGTTCCCACAGCGCCTCGGGCGCCACCTTGTAGGCAGCGCCGTTGGCGCAATCGACGACGATGCGGAGGCCCGAAAGCGACATCGAGCGCGGCAGCGTGCGCTTGGCGAATTCGATGTAGCGGTCATGGACGCCGTCGACGCGCTTGGCGCGGCCGAGCCCGTCCGAATCGGCGAGCGCCAGGTCGATATCCTTGTCGAGCATCCCCTCAATTCGCTCCTCGATCTCATCGGAGAGCTTGTAGCCATCTGGGCCGAACAGCTTGATACCGTTGTCGTAGTAGGGATTGTGCGAGGCCGAGATCATCACGCCGATGTCGGCGCGCAATGAGCGCACCAGCATCGCGACCGCGGGCGTCGGAATCGGGCCGAGCAGGAACACGTCCATGCCGGCGGCGCACAGACCCGACACCATCGCATTCTCGATCATGTAACCGGAAAGCCTGGTGTCCTTGCCGAGCACGACGCGGTGGCGATAGTTGCCGCGCTGGAACGAAAGGCCGGCGGCCATGCCGACCCTCATGGCGACCTCCGCCGTCATTGGAAACCTGTTGGCGCGCCCGCGAATGCCGTCCGTACCGAAATAACTTCCTGCCATGCTAGCCAGCTTCCCGATGGTTCTTTTCCGGCACGTCATGCCATAAATTGGCCCGAGCCCTATCATCACAATGCATGATTATAGGTCACCAATCCTTAGAAAATTGTTGTTTTGTGTGTTTTGTGTCACGCTCGTGCGTGGATTTTCAAGTTCCCTGCCTGGTTGCGGCAGCAGCGTTCAGGAACTTCAGAGTGCATCTGGATTCTTTGTTGTCTCAGTCAGTAGGCACTGAACTCGCAATCCGCGGGTCGAGTGGCCCTGGATCGGGCATTCAGTTGCGCCGCAGCGGCGACACTCGATCCAACCCGCCATGTCAGGCAGTCCCTCACTGTGGGCCGCTGTATGCGCGCTTTCCGTGCAAAAGCGCTCGGGAAAATCTACCTGGCGGAGAGGAGCTGGCTACGACTTTATCGAAATAATGCACTTTCCGACAGCTTTTACGCCATTTAGCCTCTGGCGCAACCAGCCGTTGAGTGCTACTGCTTACTTGGTACATATCGTGAACATCTGAGGGAGAAGACGCATGCTCATCCATCGACTTGCCACTTTGACGGGTCTCGCCGTCGTGACTTTATTCCTGACGGCGCCCGCCAATGCGCTGACCATGACTGAATGCAGCACCAAGTATAACGCGGCAAAGGACGCCGGAACACTTGGCGGGCAGAACTGGAACCAGTTCCGCAAGGCAGAATGCGGTACCGACACCGCCGACGCCACGCCAGCCGCGGCGGAAAGCACCAGCGCTGCAACTACCGACGCGGCACCGGGCCCGACGGCGAAAGAATGCAGCACCAAATACCAGGCCGCAAAGGCCGCCGGCACGCTGAACGGCACGAAGTGGAATGACTTCCGCAAGAGCGAATGCGCCGCCGGCGCCAGCGCGACGGTGGAACCCGCCGCAGAGACGCCCAAGGCAGCGGCGACTGCCAACGCAGGCAACGGCCTCAGCAGGGCGGATTGCAGCGCCAAGTATCAGGCGGCCAAGACCGGCAACACGCTGAACGGCATGAAGTGGAACGACTTCCGCATGAGCCAGTGCGGTGCCAGTGGTTCCGACGACGACACCATGCCGGCAGCCGATCAGGCAAGCCTCACCAGCCACCCGGAAACGCCGACCGTCACCGCTCCCCAGGGTGTGACGTTTCCGAAGGCGATCTCCACCAAGTATAGCAGCGAAACCCCGGCGAAGGGCCGCATGCACACCTGCCGCGACCAGTACCACGCCAACAAGGAGGCCGATACGCTGGGTGGCCTCAAGTGGATCCAGAAGGGTGGCGGCTTCTACAGCCTTTGCAATGCCGCGCTGAAGAGCTGATCGGCAGTAACACCTGAAGACAGGAAGGCCCGCCAACCGCAAGGTTCGCGGGCCTTCCTGTTGCCGGCGATAAATTGTGCCGGCAGTGCTGAAGGTCTGTAAAAGCGGAGGTGACGGCCGGTCTCCCCCCTTGCGGGAGATCGGCCCTCATCACGGCCTCCGCAAACCTTCAGCGTCTACCTCCCATGTGGAGAAGTCCCCGGCACTGGGTGAAGCGATGGAGTTTTCAGGCCGCGACCGACTGCTGGCAGCCCTCCAAATGAAACCGCCGCGATCAACACCGCGGCGATTTTCGAAATCAATCTCCTGATCCGGACCCTAGCTTGACGGCTGAGGCTCCATGCCGCCTTCGGGCTCCGGGCCCTTCTTGCGGCGGCTGCCGGACTTCGGCACGGCCGAGCCACGGCTCGGTGGCGTGTCGTCGCCGAGATCGCGGGCGGGCTTGTGGCCGGCGATCAGCTGCTTGATCTCCTCGCCGGACAGCGTCTCATATTCCAACAGCCCCTGCGCCAGCGCGATCCATTCCTTCTTCTTCTTGGTCAGGATGGATTTCGCCGTCGAATAGGCCTCGTCGATCAGCCGGCGCACTTCGGCGTCGATGATCTGCGCCGTCTCTTCCGAGACGTTCTGCGTGCGCGCCACCGAATGGCCGAGGAAGACCTCTTCCTGGTTATCGCCATAGGCGACATGGCCGAGCTTGTCGGAGAAGCCCCAGCGCGTGACCATGGCGCGCGCCAGCTTGGTTGCCTGCTCGATGTCCGAGGAGGCGCCCGAGGTGATGTTCTCCTTGCCGAACTTGAACTCCTCGGCGACGCGGCCACCCATCATGATGGCGAGGCGCGAGATCATGTATTTGTAGCTCATCGAATAACGGTCGCCTTCCGGCAGTTGCATAACCATGCCAAGCGCCCGGCCGCGCGGGATGATGGTCGCCTTGTGCAGCGGATCGGCCGACGGCACGTTCAGCGCCAGGATGGCGTGGCCGGCCTCGTGATAGGCGGTGAGTTCCTTCTCGGCCTGGGTCATCGCCGACGAGCGGCGCTCGGCGCCCATCATGATCTTGTCCTTGGCGTCCTCGAACTCGGCCATGGTGACAAGGCGCTTGTTACGCCGCGCCGCCATCAGGGCGGATTCGTTGACGAGGTTCATCAGGTCGGCGCCGGAAAAGCCCGGCGTGCCGCGTGCGATCACCTTGAGGTCGACATTGGGCGCCAGCGGCACGTTGCGCACATGCACCTTCAGGATCTTCTCGCGGCCGACGATGTCGGGGTTCGGCACCACCACCTGGCGGTCGAAACGGCCGGGCCTGAGCAGCGCCGGGTCGAGCACGTCCGGCCGGTTGGTGGCGGCGATCAGGATGATGCTTTCGTTGGATTCGAAGCCGTCCATTTCGACCAGCAACTGGTTCAGCGTCTGCTCGCGTTCGTCGTTGCCGCCGCCGAGGCCGGCGCCGCGATGGCGGCCGACCGCGTCGATTTCGTCGATGAAGATGATGCAGGGCGCATTCTTCTTGGCCTGGTCGAACATATCGCGGACGCGGCTGGCGCCAACGCCGACGAACATCTCGACAAAATCCGAGCCGGAAATGGTGAAGAACGGCACGTTGGCCTCACCGGCGACCGAACGGGCAAGCAGCGTCTTGCCGGTCCCGGGAGGGCCGACGAGCAGCACGCCGCGCGGGATCTTGCCGCCAAGCCGCTGGAACTTCTGCGGATCACGCAGGAATTCGACGATCTCTTCCAGATCTTGCTTGGCTTCGTCGACGCCGGCGACGTCCTGGAAGGTGACACGGCCATGCGCTTCGGTCAAAAGCTTGGCCTTCGACTTGCCGAAGCCCATGGCGCGGCCGGAGCCGGACTGCATCTGGCGCATGAAGAATATCCAGACGCCAAGGATGAGGATCATCGGCAGCCAGGAGATGAGATAGCCGAACAGCGAATTGGAACCGTCGGATTCGGGGCGCGCGTTGATGGTGACGTTCTTGTCCTGGAGTCTCGAAACCAGCGACGGATCCCCCGGCGAATAGGTCTGGAAGCCGGTAGAGGTGTCGGTATAGGTGCCCGAGATGCGGGCACCCGCTATGGTCACCGTCTTGACCCGGCCGGCTGCGACATCCTGCAGGAACTGCGAATAGGGGACATCGCTCGCTGCTCCGCGCGTCTGCGGCGTCTGGAACAGATTGAAGAGAGCGATGAGCAGGACCGCTATGATCGCCCAGAGCGCGAGATTGCGATAATTCGGATTCATCAATTGTCCCGTTGGTGTCCGCTGGCGGACACGCGTCGTGAGAGGAAACTTGGGTCTAACATAGGGATGGCGCCTTCCCTTGCCAAGCAGAACAGCATGTCGCGGTTAAGCTTTCGCCCAAGATCAACTGGCAGTGTGGCCGCTAAAAGGCGTGGCAGGAAGAAGCGGCGCGCCGATCAGCGCGGCGACCGTTCCGGCCGGCGCCAGGTCGAAGGATGGCAGGAAGCGGGCAAAGGGCGCGACCACCGGGCATACCGCCATTCCCGGCAGGACCTGGCTGTCCTGCGCCGAACCGAGGCATTCGCCAAGAAGTTCATTTGCGCGCCACAGCACCGGCTCGGCCGCCAGGGCCGCGCGGACAAGGCTTGGCGGCGTGCCGTCGTCGGCAATTGGCCGTTTTGCGGCACGAGCCGCACCGAGCGGCGCGATCAAAAATGCACCTGGTTCATCGTCCAATGTGATCCTCCAGCGGCCGTCCCAGAGGGCATTGTCCACGGCAGGAGCAGCGGGCGGCAGGTTGCGGGTTTCGCGACGCAGGAAGATGCCGGCACGCCGTGCATCGACCACCGTCCGCGACAATGTGGCGCAAAACGGGGTCGCGAAAAATGGGGTTGTGCCAGATGGTCCGGCCCTCAGCCGATCGAGCAGCGCCTTGCTGCGAACCTGGTCGGGCAGAAAGGCAACGCCGCCGACAGTCGCCAGCAGGATGCGCAGCGCATAGACGGCCGCCGCGTCGTCGCTGGCCGTCGCAAAGCCCGGATCGAGACGGATAAGGCCGGCGGTGGGCCTGCTGGCAAAGCCGCGGATCAGCGCGGCTGCGCGATGGCCAAGCTGTTCGCGCTCCACCGCAGCCCGCGCGGCCAGCGCCACCGCGTCTTCCACGCGCTGGGTACCATTGCGGTCGGCAAGTGCCGCGCGGATACGCGGCCTCTCGAAAGCCTCGTCTTCATTGGTCGGGTCTTCGACCCAGCCGACATTCGCGCGCTGCAGGACTTCGCGCAGCGCCGCCCGCCGTGTGCCGAGGAGCGGCCGTCCGATCCAGATCCGCCAGTCGTAAAGAGTCGCGGGCGCCATGCCGGCGAGACCTCGCCCATCTTGGCGTGCCCCATCCTCGCGTGCTTTCCGCATCAGCACGGTCTCGGCCTGGTCGTCGGCAGTGTGGCCGGTCAGGATCAGGCCGATACCTTCCGCCTGCGCTGCCTCGGCCAGCAGCCGGTAGCGTGCCTCTCGCGCGGCAGACGGCAGGCCGGTCGACGGCTTGCGCCTGGACCAGACGAGGGTGCGGTGGGCAATGCCGCGCCCGACGCAAAGCCTGGCCACGGCTTGCGCTTCCGCTGCCGAGCCCGGCCGCAGACCGTGATCGATCGTCACAGCCAGCAATTTCGTTGCGGGCGCGGTACGGTCGAGGTGATCTTTGAGGAGAAGGAGAAGGG
>NZ_RZSW01000149.1:0-11843 GCF_003997375.1 Mesorhizobium sp. M5C.F.Ca.IN.020.29.1.1
CCGCATCAACACCTATGTCACCGACCGCGCCTTCCTGCGGCCCTATATGGACGTTCGCGACCGGCTGTTCACCAGCCCGGCGCCGGCTTCGACGCTGATGATCGTGTCCGGTTTCGCGCGGCCGGAATTCAAGGTCGAGATCGAGGTCATCGCGGCAGGGTGATCGACAGGCGATCCTTCCCGCGCTAGGTCTGGCCGTGCATCGAAGAGGCCAGTCTATCGAAAAGGCCAGTTTATCGAAAAGGCATGACATGACCGCTGCAAACAAACGCGTGTGGTGGGGCGACTACCGGACCACCGAATACGCCACGATCGATCCGGAAGCGACGATCGCCGTTCTGCCGGTGGCGGCGATCGAACAGCACGGCCCGCATCTGCCGGTTTCGACCGACACCTCGATCATGACCGGCATGCTCGACACGGTGATCGCCCGCCTGCCCGCCGATCTCGACATCCGCATCCTGCCCGCCCAGGCGGTGGGTAAGTCGAACGAGCACCTGCATGCACCGGGAACCCTCACTCTGCCGGCGCCGATCTTGATCGAGGCGTGGACCGAGCTTGGCCTGTCGATCGCGCGGGCCGGGCTAAGGAAACTGATCGTCGTCAACTCGCATGGCGGCAACGAAGAGATCATGGGCATCATCACGCGCGAATTGCGCGTGCGTGCAAAGATGCTGGCGGTGAAGACGAGCTGGCAGCGCTTTGGCCGGCCGGCCGGCATGTATACCGAGCTTGAGGATCGCCACGGCATCCATGGCGGCGATGTCGAGACCTCGCTGATGCTGCATTTCCGGCCGGATCTGGTCGACATGTCAAAGGCCGACAATTTCGTGTCCAACGTCGCCCGCGCCGAAAAGGAATTTTCACTGCTGCGCCACACCGGAACGCACGCCTTCGCCTGGATCGCCACCGATCTCAACCCGAACGGCGTGGTCGGCGACGCCAGCATTGCAACGGCCGAAAAGGGCAGGCTTACCGCCAACCATCAGGCCGACGGCTTCATCAGCCTGTTGAAAGATGTGCGCAAGGCGAAGCTGGCCGACTGGCTGGCATAGTCAGGCCATGGTCCCGAACCGAAGGTCAGCGCAGCAAACAGCGGAAGCCGGGTTTCGGAAAAAGATCTTGGGCAAACTCTAAAGCGCGTCGCGTCTGAACGGATTTGTGCGACGCGCTTTAAGCTCTTGATTTTATACATGTCGTTATCCCAAAACCGCTGCGCACTTTTGGGCGACATGCATTAGGCGTCGATCTTCAACTCAAAAGGCGTGCCTTCGAAGGCGTCCGCGCCGCGCCCGATCGCCTGGATCGCGCCGATCATGCGGCCGTTGCGATCGAGCAGCGTATCGGCGACCGCGATCAGCCGCGGGTTAGGTGTCGCCGTCGGCGACAACGCGCGCAGCGTCTCAGCCAATTCGACCTCGCAGCGCTTCGGCGCCAATGCCGCCGCGATGATGTAAGCCGAGGCGGTCGAACGGCTGATGCCGGCATAGCAATGCACGACCAGCGGCCTTGCACGATCCCATCGGCGCGCGAAATCGAGCAGATCGCGGACATGGATTTCGCCCGGCATGGTCATGCCCTCTTGCGCCACCGCAATGTCATGCATGACCAGATGCAGATGGTTTTCCCGGGCGATCGACGCCGGCCGCGTCACCTCGGTACCGGCAGCGAGCAGGGAAAGCAGCCGCTCGGCGCCGGTTCTCGCGACCGTTTCCTCGACCTTCGATAGCGAACAGACATGGATCATTGCTTGACCTCCTTGGTGTTATCGTCACGCTGTTGCGCCCAGTCGGCAAGAGCCGATTCGAGCCGCTGCCATTCCTCGTAAGGACCCGGCAGCCCGGCGCGCAGCACATGCGGCCGGCCGGAAAAATGCCGAAGCAGGATGCCGCGCTCGCCAAGCGCCGAAAACAGTCCGGCGGCGTCCGCCAGCCCGATATAGCGGAACAGCGTGGTGCCGCCGGCGACTGAGACGCCGAAGCGGCCGAACAACGCATCGAGCCGTGCTGCATCCTCTGCCAGACGGCATCGCATCTCGGCCCGCCAGCCGCTGTCGGCAAGCGCGCGGATACCGTATTCGAGCGCTGGGCCGGCGACCGCCCATGGCCCGAACTGCGCCTCGAGCCGTTCGACCGTCAGCGCGTCGGCCAGTGCAAAGCCGAGCCGCAGGCCGGCGAGGCCAAAGAATTTGCCGAAGGAACGCAGCACGACAATGCCGCCTTGCTCGACATCGCCGGCCAGGCTTTCCGCGCGCGGCCCGACATCCATGAACGCCTCATCGACGACCAGCAACCCGCCTTTGGCGCGCAATTTTCCGGCAAGATCGAGCAGCTTCTTGCGTTCGATGATGCGCCCGTCCGGATTGTTGGGGTTGACGATGATGGCGAGATCGGCTCCTGCCAGGACCTCGAAATCATCGACCTCCGTCACAGCATGGCCGGCGATTGCCGCTGCCCGCTGATGTTCAGCATAGGTCGGCCCGAGCACCAGCGCCTTGCCGGGGCTCGCCAGCGAGGCGACGCGCGGCAACAGGATCTGCGTGCCCGGCGTCGCCACCACATTCGCTGCCGATGGCGCGCCATAAACGCTTGCCGCGACTTCGGCCAACTCGCGGACCCGCGCTGCTTCCGGCAATCTGGACAGGGCGGTGGCGGGCAGATCGAAAAACGGATAGGAGTGCGGATTGATACCGGTCGAGAGGTCGACGAAGGGCTGCGGCGCATGCGGAAAAAGCGCCCTCGCCCGGCCAAGGCTTCCGCCGTGATCCACCACTGTCGCCGCTCCATCAAGAGACTTCATGTCGATCCTGACCGCTTTCCTGTCACTGGTTGTTGAATTCGCCGTGGGTTACCCGGCCTGGCTGTTCGGCGCCATCGGCCATCCCGTCACCTGGTTCGGCAGGCTGATATCCTTTCTCGACCGCAGGCTCAACCGCGATACTGATTCCGACGCCCTGCGTCGCCGGCGCGGTGTTCATGCGCTGCTGATCATCGTGCTGGTGCCGGCCGCCATCGCCTTCGCCGTGGAAGCCATGCTTTCGGGCATTCCAGCTGGACTGGTCCTCACGGCAATCCTGGCGACGTCGCTGCTGTCGCAGAAGAGCCTGGCCGAGCATGTCGAGGCGGTGGCCGACGGACTGGACAATGGTGGACTCGACATCGGCCGTGCTGCCGTCTCAAGGATCGTCGGCCGCGATCCGGAAAAGCTCGACAGAGCCGGCGTCTGCCGCGCGGCGATCGAAAGCCTGGCCGAGAATTTTTCCGACGGCGTCGTTGCGCCCGTCTTCTGGATCGGCGTCGGCGGGTTGGCCGGCGGCGTCGCCTACAAGGCCGCCAACACGGCCGATTCGATGATCGGCCACCGCACCCCGCGCCACGAGGCCTTCGGCAGGGCGGCAGCGCGCTTCGACGATCTGATCAACCTGCCGGCGTCGCGGCTGACCGCACTGCTCATCGTGGGTGCCTCTTTCTTCGTCAAAGGCGCCGATGCCGGCAACGCCTGGCGCACCGTGCAGCGCGACGCGACAAAGCACCGCTCGCCCAATGCCGGCTGGCCGGAGGCGGCGATGGCCGGCGCGCTCGGCCTGGCGCTCGCCGGCCCGCGTTCCTATGACGGCGTCATGGTCGACGATACGTTCATGGGCGAAGGCGGCCACCGCGATGCCGAGAGCGCCGACATCAGGCGGGCGCTGAAACTCTATCGGGTCGCCGACTTTTTGCTGATCGCGCTGTTCGGCTTGCTGTCGGTGATCGTCATCGCTGCGTGACCCATCGGACGGGTCGGGAACTCAAGTCACCAAGTAATGCGGACTTCCCTTGCGCTTGAATCAGCCGCCTTGCCAAACCTTTTGATCGCATAGCCACCGACAGCTGCAGGAGAAGATTTCAATACTGGTTCAATCACAACAAAGAGTCGCTCAGCATCTGGCCCGTACATATAGAGGATGCACTTGCCGTCGCCAAACTCATCGCCATCAAACTCACCGACCGAAGCATTGCCGACGACTTGCTCTAGCCGATCTTCCAGCGCGAGAATGGAAGCGCGTTCTTTCGACGTTCCAAACTGCCCGTCATTCAGAAGAAGATAGACGATTACCGCTTGTTCCACAGACAGTTCTCCTGCTGCGAAGTGATCAGAACTCGATTCCTTGCTGTGCCTTCACGCCAGCGGAAAAGTGATGCTTGGTCACGCCCATCTCGGTGACAAGATCGGCGGCATCGACCAGCGCCGGCTTGGCGTTGCGGCCGGTGACGACGACATGCAGGTTTTCGCGGCGGCCTTTCAGCGCCGCCACCGCTTTGTCGCGATCAAGATAATCGTAGCGCAGCGCGATGTTCAGCTCGTCGAGCACCAGAAGGCTGATCGACGGATCGGCCATCAGCTCGAGCGCCTTGGCCCAGGCCGCTTCGGCGGCGGCGATGTCGCGCTTCAGATCCTGCGTTTCCCAGGTGAAGCCCTCGCCCATTGTATGCCAGACGACCCGGTCGCCGAAGGCGGCAAAGGCGTCCTTCTCGCCGGTGTGCCATTTGCCCTTGATGAACTGGACGACGCCGACGCGCCTGCCGTAGCCGAGCGTCCTCAGCGCCAGCCCGAAGGCGGCAGTGGTCTTGCCCTTGCCGGGCCCGGTGTTGACGATCAGCAGCCCCTTCTCGACCGTCTTTGCCGCGACCTCGGCGTCCTGCACCGCTTTGCGCTTGGCCATCTTGGCGCGATGGCGCTCCTCGTCCTTGGGATCGATAGTATCAGCCATGTCACTTCACCTTGAGCGGCAGCCCCACCACCATCAGCAGCACCGTATCGGACACTGCCGCGACTTGCTGGTTGAGCCGGCCGGCGGCATCGCGAAACCGGCGAGCCAACGCATTGTCCGGCACGATGCCCTGGCCGACCTCGTTGGAAACCACGAACCACGGCCCGCGCGGTCGTGACAGCACATCCGCCAGCCCTCGGCATTCGGCCTCAACGTCATGTTCGGCCAGCATATGATTGGTCAGCCACAAAGTCAGGCAGTCGATCAGGACGGGCCGGCCGTCAGGCAGCGCCTCGATCGCGCCGACGAGATCGAGCGGCGCGTCGATGGTCGTCCAGCCCTCGCCGCGCCGCGACCGATGCAGCGCAATACGTTCGCGCATCTCGTCGTCATAGGCTTGCGCCGTGGCGATATAGGCCCACGGCGCCGGGCAGGCCGTCGCCAATTTTTCGGCATGCGCGCTCTTGCCGGAGCGTGCACCGCCGATGACCAGGGTCAGCGTCCCGGCAACGCGATCAGGCAAAGCTGTCGCGCAGGCCGGTCGCGGTGCCGGTCAAGCGGCCACGCACCACGCCAACGATGCCGCCGAGCACCAGCCAGAACACCAAATTGGTCAGCGTCACCGCCACCACGAACTGGTGATGCAGGCCTTCTGGGATCGGCGATTCGAAACTGTCGGGCTGCGGCGCGCCGACGATATGCGGCGCCACGATCAACGCTACGGCAATCAGCGCCAGTGGCAAGGACTTGCGGAAGGCAAGCAGGCCGAGACCCGCCGCGGTCGCCATCACGGTCGCCGTCCACCAGATCTGGCGCTGGGTGAGATCGGCCGCCGGCATCGCCGGCAATTCGGGCGGCAGGCCAAGGTTCGGAGCCAGCGTGAATACGGCAAAGCCGGCAAAGCCCCAGAACAGGCCCTGACGCCAATTGCCGATGCCGCCGGCGAACTCCGAAGCGGCGACCAAGATCAGCGCAAAGCCGATGCCGGTGACCACATTGGCAACGATATTGAAGGCGAAGCGCTCGAAGCCGTCGGCCGGCGTCCAGCCCTCCTCTTCCGGGGCGGCAGCTTCGGCCGGCGCTGGCGCCGCGCTGGTCATAGCATTCGTTTCCCCGGCGTTCGCAGGCGGCGCCGCGGCATGGTCATGCGTGTGACCACCGCCGGCCTGTTCGTAGACTTCCGCTTTCAGAATGAGCGGCACCGTGGCATAGGCCTGCATGCAGGCGAGAACGACGCCTGCCACAAGCCCTGCGATCGCCGCGATGAACACGACGTTGCGAAACAGTGTCATGATGTCAGCCCCTCGTCAGTGGCAGGGGAACGCCATCGAATGGCGATAGTCGTGAGCGGCATTGTGGACCGCCTCGATATGCGAGAAGCCGACAAAGCCCATCACGAAAATGCCGAGAAATGCAGCAAGCGCCAGCTGCACGAAGCGCGACTGCGAGGAGACGGAAGTGCCGAGCGAGACGGAAGCGGTATTCATGTCTTGTCCTTTCGCCCTCCACCCGAGGGCATAGAAGTCAGTTTTCCTGTCGCCGGCAGGTCTCCTGGCTCGCGGATCAACGCCCTTCCCCACCTTCCCGAAGAAACTCTTCAGTGGCATATGGAGAGGACTAACCGCACACAGTTGCGGGGGCAGCCACGGCATTGGGCCAACAATTCGCCCTCACCGCATTCCCTTTAGGGCGCCGTGCGTCCGAATGGACGCACAAGGACGCTCTAACACTTAGACTCTGCGCATGACCTTTCCGGAACCGATTCCGGTTTCGGGATCATGCGCGGCTCCAAACGGAACCGACGACAGCTGCGACTATAGGCAGAATCGTCGCGTCCGGCAAACCAAATTCCGCCAGCCACCAGCGCGAATGCGCCTCTCGGCAGGCCAGCCAGCCCGGCGCCGCGATTGACAGTGTTCGCGACCGGGTGTCGGCTGGCGTATCACAGGAGCCGGTCATGCAGCCCAGCCCGAGCGAGCACGATCCCTATTTGACGCGACTTGAACCGTCGCTGCCGTCATCGGCCTACTGGGACATCGAGGCCTATCAGCGCGATCTCGACGCCATCTGGTATCGTAGCTAGCTGCTCGTCTGCCGAGAGGCCGACCTTGCGCCTGTGTCAGGCCATATGCTGCGCAAGGTCATGAACTGCAACTGGAAGATCTTCTGGGAGAATTTCAACGAGTGCCTGCATTGCCCAGGCGTCTACAAGGACCTGTCGCGGCTGGTGTCGATCTATGGCCGCGGCCTGATGGGTCGGGACGACGACCCCGAACGGACCCGTCACGCCGACAATGATGCGCCGGAGTTTCCGGTGGCCTGCGGGCCGGAGCCGTGACATGGTCGCGAGACGGGCGCGTCCACGGCCGGTCTTTCCCGACCTGACTTCAGCCGAGCGTTCCGCCGGGCAGACCTACGCCACCAACCTGCCGTCGATGTTCATCGTCGGCCATGTCGACTATGTCAGGACCGTGCGGCTGGTGCCGCTCGGCTCGGAGCAGTCCGAACTGACCGCCGAATGGCTTTTTTCGTCCGAAGCGCTCGCCGATCCAACGGCTAATATCGACAACATCGTCGCTTTCGGCAGGCAGGTGCTGGAGGAGGACGCTGATATCTGCGAGATTAACCAGAAAGGCCTGCGCTCGATGCGCCACAAGGCCGCATGCTGATGCCCGAGGAATATGAATTGAATCGCTTCCACAACTGGGTGCGCGAGCGGCATACAACGCTTTCACCAAAATTCTGACGATCAAAGCGACTTCGGCAGATACCGCCAGGTGACAAAACCGCAGCCCGCCGCCAGCAGGCCGAGCGTGGCGAACACCGAGCCCAGCCCGAAAAACGCCAGCACCACCGAATAGACCAACGGCGGTGTCAGCTCGGAAAAGTCGAGATAGGTGCGATAGACCGCCGCCATCTCAGCCCTTTCATAGAACCGCACCGAGCGCATGAAGGCGGTCGAGCCCAACGCGTCGAGAGCGATGGCGAAGAGCGCGCCGCACAGCAGCAAGGCGCCGGTAAGAAACGGCACGGATTCGCCGACGGCGCCTGCCGCCAGCAGCATGGCCGACAGGGCGAAATAGGCTGATGTCATGGTTCGCCGGCCGCCGAAACGCTGTCCCACTCTGCCCCAGAAGATGGCCGTGAACAACAGCGCATTGCCCGCTGAGACCAGCAGGCCGCCAGCGAGCTCGCCCTCGCCTGTGATCACCATGAACAAAGGCCCGTAGACGAAAAATGTCGTCCAGAAGCAGGAGCGGCCGAAGGCGATCAGCCAGGCCAGCCTGAGACGCGGCTGCGCGACGAAGCGGCCGATATTGGCGAGCGGATTGGCCGGCCGCGTCTTGCCAGGGCGGATCGACTGATCGTCGCCGAGCCGGTTGGTCCAGAACAGCGCCAGCAGGGCCATGGCGAAGATGGCGACCGCGCCATGCGCGGCATAGATGCCAAAACGCGTGTAGAGGAAGATGCCGAGTGTCGGCCCGCTTGTCCAGGCGAGCATCGACCACGCCATGCGCAGCGATTCGGCCTGCATGAAATCGGTCTTGCGGATGTGGTCCATAATGTAGAGGCTGAGCGTGATGGACAACGCGCTGGCGCCCATCACGCGGCAAAGCATGCCCACCAGCTGCCCAGCGAGCGTGTGCGTGACGAAGAACAGCGAGCCGACGGCAAGCAGGCAGGCACCTGATGTGTAGACCCAGCGTCGGGCAAAGCGCCGGATGAGCATCGGCATAAACAGCGTCACCGACAGGCCGAGCAGCGCCACGACGGTGTAGAGGATCGAGACGATCTGCTCGTTGCGGAGGATTTCGTAGGCCTGGATCGGGATGACGCTCGACACGGTGGCGCGCGCGAAGGATTCGACCGCATAGAGCGAGGCGAAGGTGCGCGCATCCGCTGGTCGCAAGGCCGGAAGCCCGATTGGATGGCGCACATGGGTAGCCATTGCTGTCCCCGAAGCAGAATCGCCCAAAGCAGGACGTGAGCGCCAAATCTGCCGTGGCCATCCCTGGGTCGGTAACAGGAAACCGACCCGTTCACGGCAAAAAGCGAACCGGCCAAAGGCTTTCCGGCGCTGGCCTACCGCATCAGCGCGAAATCGGAATCGATTCTCGGAAAGCACGATGCGTGGATTCAAAAGCGTTAGAGCGAACTTTGTGCGTCCAAGTGGACGCACGTCGCTCTAATGCCGGCCTTGATGCGACGCCGGCGCGAACCGGAGCCGAGGCCGTTGTGTGGCCGCCTTCTTTTGTCCGGGGCAATCGTGATAGTCGTCTTGTTCTGCTGAATCAGAATTGCGAGACCATGAGCATCGACACGCTGACCGTATCCGTTCAGGATCAACCGAAGCCGAAGCGCATCATCGCCATCGACGTCGCCCGCGGCGTCGCTTTGCTTGCCATGGCGAGTTACCATTTCACCTGGGATCTCGAATTCTTCGGCTACACCGATCCCGGTCTGACCGCCTTCGGCTGGTGGAAATTCTACGCGCGCTGCATCGCTTCGACCTTCCTGTTCCTGGTCGGCGTCAGTCTGTTCCTCGCCCATGGCAAACAGATCCGCTGGAAAGGTTTCTGGAAACGCTTCGCCATGGTCGCTGGTGCGGCGCTCGCCATATCGGCTGCCACGAGGCTTGCCACGCCGGACAGTTTCATCTTCTTCGGTATCCTGCACGAGATCGCGCTGGCCAGCCTGCTCGGCCTGGCGTTTCTGCGGCTGCCGGCGCTGCTGACGCTTGTTGTCGCGGCTTTCGTCATCACCGCGCCGCTCTACCTCAGGTCCGAGATCTTCGACCATCCGGCCCTGTGGTGGGTCGGCCTGTCGGCAACCAATCCTCGCTCCAACGATTATGTGCCGCTGTTCCCATGGTTCGGCGCCGTGCTGGTGGGCATCGCGGCGGCAAAACTCGCCTTCACTTCCGGCTTGCTGACGCGGCTGGCGGGCCTGACGCCCGGCCGCTGGACAAATCCGCTGGTCTTTATCGGCCGGCACAGCCTCGCCTTCTATCTGATCCACCAGCCGGTGCTGATCGGCTCGGTCTGGCTGCTTTCGCAAGTGGTGCCGGCACCGGTCGAGACCAGGCAGGTCACCTTCCTGAAAGAATGCCAGACATCGTGCGAGCAATCGCGCGACACGGAGTTCTGCTCCAGCTATTGTGTGTGCATGCTCGATACACTCGAGGGCGAGGCCACGCTTGATCGGCTCTACCGCAACGACCAGGCTGCGGAATGGAAGGCACATCTCGACGAGCTCGCCGGCGCCTGCACTGCCAAAGCCGACAGCACTTTGATGGAGGGAGGAGCACAATGACCGACCATCAACAGAAACCGGGGCAACCTAAACCGGGGTTTATACCTTGGCCGCCGCTGATCTATGTCGCGGCCATCGCCGTCAGCATCGGGCTTGGCTTGCTCTACCCGCTGCCATGGATCGGCGGCCTGCTCGGCGACATCCTGTTCGCGGCCGGCTGGGTGGCATTGTTCGGCGTCGTCGCACTCTGGTTCACGGCGATCCGCACCATGATCCGGGCAAAGACGACGCTCCACCCAAACGCCGTGCCGGACCATCTGGTGACATCAGGCCCCTTTGCTGTCAGCCGCAACCCAATATATCTGGCCAACACACTGCTGCTGATCGGCGTGGCCCTTGTCTCGGGGATCGTATGGTTCCTGCCGCTGGCGATCATCGCCGCCTTCGCAACGCAGAAAATGGCGATTGAGGGCGAGGAAAAAGTGCTGACGACGAAATTCGGCAAGAAATACCGGGACTACGCGAAAAAGGTGCGACGCTGGATTTGAGGCGTGCAGCAAGGTCTTTCAGAGTAGAATTATCGAAAGGGTCGGTCAGGTGTTGACGCCGAGCTCCACCAATCGCTCGACGCAGGATTCCTCGGCCTGGTCGAGTTCGGCCAAGGTCTCTTCGAGGTCCCGGCGCTTCTGGCGCAGATCCTCGCGCTTTTCCTCAATGCGTTTGATCATCAGGTTGAGCTGACCGACCTCCCCGGGCGGCTCCTTATACATCTGGATGATTTCGCGGATTTCATTGATCGAAAAGCCGAGTCTCTTGCCGCGCATGATCTGGCGGATGAGGTGCCGGTCCGACGGGCGAAACAGCCGCGTACGGCCGCGACGTACCGGCTGCACCAACCCCTCGTCCTCGTAGAAGCGCAGCGTCCGCGTCGAAATATCGAATTCGCGGGTCAGTTCGGTGATCGAATAATATTCCCGCATCGTCACTCCAAATGCCCAGCCGCGCTGCGAGTTCCAACCATGCGGCCTCGCTATCGTCCAGACGCGCGTCAGAATCGGCCGACAGGCACTTCCAAAATCGCATGGCATTTACGTAAAAGTCAATTGAAGGCATAACCGCACGTTCGCTCAGCGCACGCCGAACCACCATGTGGCGAGGCCGAGGAAGGCAAAGAAGCCGACGACGTCGGTGACCGTCGTGACGAAAACCGCCGAGGCCACGGCCGGGTCGATCTTGAACCGGTCGAGCAGCAGCGGGATCAGGATGCCGGCAAGTGCGGCGACGAACATGTTGATGATCATCGCCGCTGCGATGATGCCGCCCAAATTGGGATCGCGGAACCAGGCGGCCGCGACGATGCCGATCAGGATGGCGAAGATGATGCCGTTGATGAAGCCCACCCCCATCTCGCGGCGGATGATGCGGCCGGCATTGTAGATGTCGAGGTCCCTGGTTGCCAGCGCCCGCACCGTGACCGTCATGGTCTGCGAGCCGGCATTGCCGCCCATGCCCGCGACGATCGGCATCAGCACGGCCAGCGCCACGATGTGCTCGATCGTGCGGTCGAACAGGCCGATCACCGAGGCCGCCAGGAACGCCGTCAGCAGGTTGACGAGCAGCCACGGAACCCGGGAGCGCGAGGTCGAAAGAATGCTATCCGACAGCTCTTCGTCGCCGACACCGCCCATGCGCAGCAGATCCTCCTCGGCTTCCTGCTGGATGACGTCGACCACGTCGTCAATGGTCAGCACGCCGACCAGCCGCTCGTTCTCGTCGACGACGGCGGCGGAGAGAAGGTCGTATTGTTCGAATTCGCGCGCCGCCTCTTCCTGGTCCATCG
>NZ_RZSW01000014.1:0-31285 GCF_003997375.1 Mesorhizobium sp. M5C.F.Ca.IN.020.29.1.1
ACCGTGCGCTCCTGAGCGTAGTTGGAACGGACGCAACCGAGTTTCGCAACTGGCTCGCGCGCGCAGAGGTGTCGTTCGCTGGCGAAGGCGAAATTCTTTCCGCGCTTGCGGCTCAGGCCGAGGATTATGATGATGACGAACGTATCGATACCATGGTCGAAAGCAGCCGCCGGCTGTTGAAGACGCTTGGGGAGGAGATTGCCGATCCTAGGATCGTGGTGTTTGCAACATCGGAACGCATAGCCGAGAATTTTCATGCTGCGGCGTCCGAGACGCTCGCCCTGGTGACGTGCCTTCTTCTTGCCGGGCCGGAGGACGACGATGTGGCCGAGCACTTTCGATGCGCCCCTGGGCCGACCATAATGGTGGCGGACAGGTCGGCGGAAGAAGGGCTTAATCTCAGCTTCGCTGATGCCATAGTCCATCTTGATCTGCCGCTTTCTGCTGCCCGTATCGAGCAGCGCATTGGGCGGCTCGACCGCTATGGCCGCCGCCAGGGCATGATCCGGCACCGCATCCTTGTGCCGTCTGATGATGACATTAGCCCATGGGCGGCGTGGTATGCGTTGCTCACGCAAGGGTTTCGTATCTTCAATCGGTCGATCAGCGACGTCCAATTCCTGCTTGACGACTTCGAGCACCAAGTTTTCGAGACGCTGCTGATGAGCGGACCGGAGGGGTTGGTCGGTCTCGCCAACGACATACGGGCGCGCATCGATGACGAGCGAAAGTCGCAGGACGAGCAATATGCGCTCGATCGCATCGCGCTTGCCGAGGAGCCGGTCGAGAGCTTCATCCAGACACTGGAAGACGCAGAGGCGGATGAGACGGCTCTCGAGAAGGATGTTGATCAGTGGCTCCTTGGGATTTTGCAACTGAAGAAGCGCCCCTTTGTCTGGCCCAGCGAGGATTCGTTCAAGCTTGCCGTGACCCCCCAAACACTAATCCCGAGACTGCCCTGGCAAGCCGAACTCAAACTGGACGACAGCCAGCCGCTGACCTGGAAGCGGCGTATCGCGACCAGTCGCGCCGACGTCACACTGCTCCGGCCGGGAACCCCACTCGTCAATGTAATTGAGCGCTTCACCCGGTGGGACGATCGCGGCACCGCATTCATCACCTACCGCATTGTGCCCGACTGGCAGGGGGAGCCCTGGATTGGATTCAAGCTCTGCTTCACGATCGAGCCCGCCCTCGATATTGCTGACTTGCTGGCGCCGACCCGTGGAGAACTCGCCGCCTCTCGCTGCGCACAACGCTATTTCGCAGCCAGCGCTCAGACGGTCATCATCGACGTCAATGGCGACGACGTCTTCGATCCCGCCCTTCTGGGCATACTGGAGCATCCCTATCGGAGCGAGGGCAGGGGGTCCGACATCAACCTGGGCAGCCGGCCACACTTGCTTGCGGAGATCATCGACCCGGGGACGTTCCCAAGAATCTGTCGCGATGCCCGTGACGGCGTCCGACAGCGGCTGGCGCGTCAACCCGAGGTCGCGGAGAGGATCGCGGAGGCCGCACGATCGGCGGAGATCGATCTGCAGCGACGGCAGAGCCGCCTGCAGCGCCGGCAATCCGCAGGCGATGCCATGGCTAGGGCCGATATCGCATTGATCGAAGCCATACTTCTCAGCATTCGCAAGCCTGCCATCCGGCTCGATGCGATGGGCTGCTTTGTCGTGGGCGCTAAAACAGCAGGAGCGCATTTCATTGGTTGAACTGGACGGCCATGACGCCTTCAAGGCCTTGGCCAGGCTGCTCGAGTGCGCCGACGATGGGACGGCGTGGCGGGCAAAGTCGCCCTCTGTCGAGCGCCTGCGCATTGCGCTGACCGAACTGCCACAGCATGCCAGTGCCCTCGATCTGGCGGTGTTGTTGCGCCAAGCCATAAACCATGAGCGCACCCGGCGCGGCACGGCGGTGCCCGTCATCCCGGTATCGCATGCGCGCTTTTCCGATTTCCGGCACTGGAACAAGGTTGGGCTGAGAATGACGATCGCCGGGGAGGCCCGGTTGGTTTCTATCGAACCGTGGCACCCGGAGTGGCTGAGCGTAGAGGGCAACGAAGTCGACGCGTTTGCCGCCTCGGAAACAATACGCCGGGAGTTCAATGCCGCGGGCTGTGAGGGCGACCCGTTTCTGGCGTCAGTGCGGCGCACATCCTATCGCAGCCGGGGCCAGCGCGCCGCTGTACGTGCGGCGCTCTCCACCCCGGCGGGAGGAAGCCTCGTCGTCGCGCTGCCGACGGGCGAAGGCAAAAGCATGATCTTCCAGCTCATCCAGACCGTCGGATTCGTCGGCGCCGATCAACAGGAGAATCAGGGCACCACCTTGGTGATCGTGCCGACCGTGGCGCTGGGCGTAAATCACGAGCAGGAGGCGGTCGAGGTCTGCGGTCTTGCAAAGCCGCTCGCCTTTCAGGGCGGCAACGATGCCCAGAATGCCATCATAGCGGAGCGGATTGCCGCCGGAACCCAGGGACTATGCTTCGCATCGCCCGAGGCCGCATGCGGGCGACTGCGCGATCCGCTTCGCCGGGCGGCTGAAGCGGGTTTGTTGCGAGCGCTGGTGATCGACGAGGCCCATCTGGTCGATCAATGGGGAACAGGATTTCGCACCGAGTTCCAGGAACTGAGCGGGTTGCGGCGCGAACTTCTCGGTGCTGCCCCGTCAGGCCAGGCAATGCGCACGATCATGCTCTCGGCGACACTGACGGATTCCTCGCTGGAGACTCTGCGCGCGCTGTTCGGCGCCGAAAGCGATTTCGAAAGTCTGGCCGCGGTTCAACTGCGCCCCGAGCCCGATTATTGGATCGCGCCCGTCGCAAGCGAGGCAGCGCGGATCGATCAGGTTATGGAAGCTTTGCACCACGCGCCGCGTCCAGCAGTGCTCTATGTGACCGAGGTTGCCGCTGCAAATGCTTGGCATGCCCGCCTAGCCGCGGCGGGATTTCGGCGCATCAGCAAGTTGCACGGCAAGACGGCCCGGGCAGAGCGTGAGGAGATCGTTGGCGAATGGCGCGCCGGGGCCATCGACATTGTCGTCGGCACATCGGCATTCGGTCTGGGGATCGACTATGCCTATGCACGGAGCATCATCCATGCCTGCATCCCCGAAACACTAGACCGATTTTACCAGGAGGTTGGCCGTGGCGGTCGCGACGGTAGGGCCGCGCTGTCGTTGATAGTCCCCACCGCGAAGGATTTCACTATAGCGAAGAAAATCAACGCCCAGCAGGTGATCAGCATCGATCGCGGCTTTGAGCGCTGGTCGACCCTGTTCGCGCGCAAAATCCGCTTTGGTGAGGGGCGCTTCGCCGTGCGCATCGACGGCCGGCCGGGCGCCGGCGAGCGCGATATCGACATGTTCGGGGAAACCAATACGGACTGGAATCTGCGCACGGTCGCCTTGATGGCGCGGGCGGGGCTCGTGCGTCTGCTAGGGTCTCCTTATCCCCGCATCGCGGAGGAGGGCGACTGGCTTGAGGTCGAGATCATCGACGACCACCATCTCGACAAGGCGGTGTGGCTAAAGCGAGTCGAACCGGTTCGGCGCATTGGTTGGCTCGCGTCGATCCGCAATCTCGATCTTATGCGGAAATTCCTCAGCGATGCGCATTGTCCCGCCTCCATATTGGAGGAACTGTATGGCAAAGTCGGCCGTACATGTAGTCGATGCAGCATTTGCCGTTCGGACCCCGACCGCCGTCTCGCTACCCGGCCGGTTGGAGAGCCACGCGCTCCCTGGATCAAGCCACTCGATCCTTTGCTCGCGGACCTGTTCGACAAGGATTTGCGCCTACTCGTCACCTATGATCCCAACACTCTCCCGCGCACGGCTTCGCGCCGCCTGGGGGAAACCTTCCTTCGGCTGCAACAGGCGCGCCTTGCCAAGCTCATTCAAATGGGGGCACAGCCCTTCGACATGACAAGGGTCCTCAAATTCGCGGAGAAATCGGCGTTTTTTGTCAGCGACCTCAATTCGCTGGCGCTGTCGCGCCTCCCCAAGGGGCCCGAACTGGTCCTGGTGGGCGCCGGACAGACCCTCGAAACGCAAAATCTAAATCCGCGTCAAGATAATCCACGCATCTTCATCGCCTCCCAGGAACAGTTGGCGCCGGACGGCCGGCGGCTCCGCGACGTCTTTGGTGGACGCGTGCTGACGCTCGATGAATTTAATGCAAGAGTAGCCCAATGAGTATTGTCACCACCGCACAGGCTGTCCCAAGTCGACTGTTCGCTATCTATGCGTCTCTTTTCGAGAGTGACGCTGGCGAGATCAAGGATCGAATCGAAGCCTGGGCGACGCCGCCGTCCCTGAGCGGTCGGGGGGCTGATGACGACGGCGAGTCCACCACGACCCTGTTCAGCAATACGCTGCTGGAGGCCCGGCGTCTCGGATTGGTCGAAGACATGGATGACAAGCTGCGCTTGACGGCGGACGCGCGTGGTGGCGGGAAGAGGGGCAGCGATAGTGAAGTCTACTTTCTCGATTATATGTACCGCACCCTGTTCGATCCTGCGCGCGCAATCGAGACAAAGCATGCCGGCTTCATGATCGCGCTGGCCTGGTTCCTCAGTTCCAATCCGCTGCACCCGATGAATTTTTCCGTCCCGCCTCAGCGGACTTTGCAAGCCGAAATTGGCGAACATGCGTCGAAAACCGAAGTCACCTCGCTCAACACATATCAAAATTTTCTCTACTGGGCGCGCTATCTAGGTTTCGCGACAATTGTCGGCGGCCGTGATGCCGACGACCAAAATGCGCGCCGCGTCATCCCCGATCCGGTTCGGGCGATCGAGGGCGCACTCCCTGCAATTTTTGCGGAAAGCAATGAACTGCCTATAGAGCAATTCCTGACGCGTCTCTCTGGCATCTTCCCGGTATTCGAGACGGGAAGCGTGCGCGAAGACTATGAGGCGATGCGCCGGATTCCCGTTCCCGATCGCGGGCAGCGCCTGTCGGTTACGACGAGCGTCGCCCTCCAGCGGTTGGCGGACCGGCAGCGGATCGTTCTCGCCAGCGTGGCGGACGCTCCCGCGCGGATCCTTGATTTCGGGATGCGTGAGGGCGGGGTGAGCCATGTCGCGCTGAGGACCTAAGCACGATGAAAAACTATCTATGCTGGGAGCCCGGTGCCGTTCGTCAGGTCATAAACCCCTTTGCCGAACACATCAGCGACGGCCTGTTCCGGGCCGTACACAGCGACTGGGATCTTAAGGTTAGCCCGCAGGTGGGCAAACGCTTTCAAGACATCGGCGAGGCAAATTGGGTGGACATGACGCCCGCCGCTTTTCTGGGCGATTTCCTGCTCGAAAATCGTCCCCACGCCCTGGCCGCGATCCTTGGCACGACGGGTTCGGGAAAATCGCATCTGGTCCACTGGATGCGGCTCAACATTAAGCCGGACGCCAGCCGTTTAGTGCTTGTCGTGCGAAAGTCGGGCACGAGCCTGCGTGCGATCGTCAAGATGATCATTGCCGAATTGCCAGATGACCAACAGGCGAGCTTCCTCGAGACCCTGCAGTCTGCCGGCGACGGCACGCAGAGCCGGGACGACCAGAAGCAGCAATTGCTCAACGATCTCGCGCAGGTGATCCGTGAGGACAAGTTGGCGCCAGATGCCGACGAGGTCGAACAAGCCCTGATCGGGAGCCTGCCGAACCTGTTTCAGGACCCGCATATGCGCAAGGCGCATTTCCTGGGCGACGACACCGTCATTGCAGAGATCGTCGATCATATTTTTGCGCCCTCCAATGCGCAGGACCGGCCTGATCGGCGCCGCAGCTTTTCGGAAAGCGATCTGCCGCTCGGCGGCATGGACTTTGCCCACGCCTCGAGGCTGGCGCAGGACGCCATCCAGATCATCGAACTTGATCCGCCGACCTATCTTCCGCTGGCGATCAAAATCATCAATCGCAACCTGGACCGCGCGGTAGCGCGGACGCTCAGCTTTTCCGGCGACCGTGTCGAGGAGCTGATGACGCGCTTGCGCACGTATCTCAAATCCCAGGGCAAGGAACTGGTCCTCCTGGTCGAGGAGTTTGCCCGATTGCAGGGCATTGATCGCGCGCTCCTGCAGGCAATCACCTCGCAAGGGGACGAACGCCAATGCAAGATGCGCACGGCCATTGCTGTTACAACGGGTTTCTTTCAAAGCGTCGCCGAAACGGCCTATATGCGCACGACCCACATTGTCGACATGGACCGTTCCGCCGGGCGTGCGGACGGCGATACCGTTACACAGGCATCGCTGAGCCAGTTCACGTCGCGCTATCTGAACGCCGTCCGCCTAGGTCGCGACGGCATAACTCGATGGAACGCTTCGGCGAACGCCGGCGACAGCCCGCCGTCACGATGTGATACCTGCCCGCACCAAGCGGAATGCCACCCCATTTTCGGCGCTGTCGATGGATATGGGCTCTACCCCTTTACGCCCCAGGCGCTCTGGAACGCCGCGCTACGCGCCGATCATTCCATGCCGCGAAGCCTCAATCCGCGAATCTTGCAGAACGATCTTCTAGTCGAAGTGTTGGACAATTTCGGCCCATCGATCGCTACCGGTACTTTCCCCGAGTTCAGGTTACTCGAAAAGCTTGATGGGATTAAAGCCCTGCCGGCCGTGGCGCAGGCGGACCTCCAGAGCCGTAACCCTCAGAATTTCAAGCGCTGGGCCGCCTTTCTGGAACTGTATGACGGTAGCGGAACAATCGCCAACCTCGACGAACGGCTGCGTGCAGCGTTCGACGTCCCGGAGATCCCGGGTGCAGGTGACAAAACAACTGATCCGGTTGATGAATCGTTCGTCGATAACAAGCCACAGCGGGCCACGGCGAGCCGGGAGGATCTGCTCATCGAGAAGTGGATCGCGGGATCCGGCCTCGATCAAACCGTCGCCACCAATCTGAGGCTGCTCGTGTTCTCGGCGGTTTCCCATGCGATCGATTGGGACATGCTCGGTCTCGCCAAGACAAGCTTCGTCGGCAAGACCGGACGCCCGTTCCAGACCGCCAGCATTAGTTTCGAAAACCAAACCACGTTGGCCCGGCAAGATCTGCAGGTAAAGCTGCTCATTCCTGCCGACGCGACCACCGCCGCAGCACTCCAGGGAGTGTTGCGCGCGAGCAAGGAACAGTTTCGTTGGGATTTCGAGAATGGCGAAAAGATGCTCGGCGCCTTTCTCGACTGCGTCGACCTCTGGGCGCGCAGTGTCGAGACCCAGTTGAAATCACTCTGCGCGCCAAGCCCAGATTGGCACCAGGCTGCCGCAGCCATCGAAGTGCTGTGCGTCGGCGCCGCGATTGGCGGGAAGATCAAGCCCGATGCGACGGTCGCTGACATGATCGACGCCGCATTCAGCACAACTTGGCCCAGTGAGTGCGCCAGCACGGCTCCTGAGATGCGCGCATTGTACGACAAGATCGCGGGCGCCCGCGATAGGATTGCGAGCATCGCGCACGCCCAGATTGCGAGTATGAAAGGCGGCAGGGCAGGTCCCATGCTGAATCCCGGCAAGATCGTTGGACCGGTTCGTGATCTCCGTCAGGCCAAATGGCGCCTCCGATTCATCCCGCCTAATGATGATCGAAACGAGCCTGCCAAGACCTATCGCGAGGTGAAGGCCATGTTGGGGGCGGCCGCGGACGCGGAGATGGGCGTGCGCCAGGTTTGGCTCAACGCTATGGAAGGGGCATTTGGAGAGGCCGCGACTCGTGCCTCCATCTTGTCGACGCTAGACGCAGCGCGAGCGGCTGTTGCCGATGCCGGCATCGGGGCCAACAACAGTTCGAAGCAACTCGCCGAAGCACTTGACCGTCTGCGGCTTGTCCAGTTCGACGAGTCGCTGACTGCCGCGCGGACTCTCGCCAAGCAGGAAGACGGCGTAGCGGCACTTCCCTACTATGGTCGGGGACGGCGGAATGCGGTTGAGGCCGGAACCGCGCTCGTCGCAGCAACACAAGCATTTCTCGATGCGGTCGACCAGAACCTAGGGACCAATAGCCAAAGCCTTGATGCAAAGCATGCCGCGCTCGACGAGAGTCTCGCCCGTATCGATACATCGCTCGCTGCGATCGAGAACGACCTTCTCGAAATGACGGCGCCGAAGGGGGCGCATGCCGATGCTGCTTGAGCGTGCGGGCGCGTTGTCCTCCAAGATTGGCAGCTACAATAAGCTCAAGAACACGGCTGACGAAGCCGAGCAGTTCCTGACGCGCGCCACCCAGTTTACGACACTTTCGGAGAAAGTGGCCCGTGCTCGCGCGAACCTGGCGAAGCTCGCGGCGGCGGGCGTCGAAACCGGTTTCGCGGCGAACGACGGTTCGGGTTATGCGGCTAAGGCTCGCACCCTACGCGAAGCCGTGCATGCCAACCCAGCCGCGATAAACGACCCACCATTCGACTTGAAGCACGAATTTGCAGACCGAGTGTCAGCTATTGCAGTCGCAGCCGAGAAGGCGTCGCTTGTAGCGTGGCAAACCTATGTCGCAAAGCGCGCCGCTTTCGGTGCCGATGATGTGCTGAACGCACTCGCTAAGATCCCACAGTTCCGATTAAGTATAAGTCGCATCAGCCAAATACGAACTAATGTCGCCGGGTTCGGTGCGATGCTGCCTGACGATCCCAAGGGAGCTATCTCCAGATTGGACGCGCTGATCGACGAACACGAGGCGGCATGGAAAGCGCTCGCTGCCGACGATATCCCTTCCAGCGTGGTCGCGTTCATCCGCGCGGCGGCAAGTTCGGAGGCGCTTTTGAGCGCTTTTACGCAAGATGTGCGCACATGGCTCGAGAGTCGCAATCTCCTCGACGCCTTCCGTATCAAATTGCGGTAGCCTCAGCGATGCCCTTATCAGTTCAAGCTCTAGCGGTTCTCGACCGCATCGAAGCGATCGAAATGCGTTCTTTGGAATGGGGGTTCACCGACGGCTCCCTCAGTGAGGACGAGGCCTATGCTCTTGGAGACACCGTTGTCGTCGGTGCGCCTGCGGGCGGGGCCGACGGTCAAGACCTTGTCGAAGAGCTGATCGAAGCAAGGCTGATCTTCGAGATGCCGGACATGGGTGGCGATGTCCGCATCCGCTCGCGGTTCGCGGAAATGATGCGACTGCTCGCCGCTAACCGGCAGTTGTTTCCCAATCGCCCATGGCAGGGCGCGCCATCGCTGGTCGCAGACTTTCGTGTCGATCGCCGGCCGCGCCGCTTTCCCCGCCGCGACCGCGCGCCAAATGTCATTCTCCAAGACAATCCAAATATTATCGGCACATCGCCGCTGCGCCGGGACCTCTGGCAGTCTCTCACCGCCCGTTCCAGTCTACGCTTCTCCGCGTTTCAGGAGCGCGCCGCTGTGCGTCTTTCGTCCGCGACAGACGACGGCGGCACGATCGTCACGGCGGGAACGGGTAGCGGCAAGACGATCGCCTTCTACCTGCCGGGCATGATCCGTATCGGCGAGGCGATCGATGCCAATTACTGGGTGAAGGCGATCGCGATCTATCCCCGGATCGAACTTCTCAAGGACCAATTCGCGGAAGCCTTCCGGATGGCCCGCGAGATCGACGCTCCGTTGAGAGCGCATGGTCGTCGCGCTCTCATGATCGGCGCCCTGTTCGGCGCGACGCCGCGCCGCGCCAGTCGGCAGGAACTGAGCGACCGCAACTGGCAACGGCGCGGACAGGATTTTGTGTGCCCCTGGATGCGCTGCCCGTCCTGTGACGCCGAGCTTTTTTGGCGCGGTAGCGATATCGACTCCGGGACCGAACAGCTCGTTTGTGCCGAGCCGGGATGCCAGGGCCATGTTAGCGAAGACCAGATCGTCCTGACCCGCGGGCGGCTTCAGCGCCATCCCCCAGACATTCTGTTCACGACGACCGAAATTCTCAACCAGCGCCTATCGGACCAATGGATGCGCGGCCTGTTCGGCGTGGGGTTGCCAGCGGGTCGGAAGCCAATGCTCGCGCTGCTCGACGAGGTTCACACCTATGCGGGCGCGACCGGGGCGCAGGCCGCACTCACGCTGCGACGCTGGCGTCATTTGCTCGGTGCGCCGATCGGTTGGGTCGGATTGTCGGCCACGCTTGGAGATGCTGCCCGTTTCTTTGCGGATTTGACGGGCGCCCATCCCGACCGGGTCGTCGAGATCACGCCGACGGTCGAGGAGTATGCCGAGGAAGGCGCTGAGTATCAGATCCTGCTACGCGGTGACCCAGGCTCACGGACCTCGCTCCTTTCGACAACGATCCAGACGGCGATGCTGCTACCTCGCCTACTTGACCCTCCCGGCGCGACCGACACGTCAGGATCGTTTGGACGGCGTGCCTTTCTGTTCACCGATGATCTCGACGTCACCAACCGGCTCTATGACGATCTACGCGATGCGGAAGCCTACACTATCTTCGGCAGGCCTGACGCCCAGCGGCTGCCGCTCGCCAATATTCGTCGCGCCGGTCCTGATGCGGCAGTACGTGACGTCGAGGGTCAGCGCTGGCGGATCTGTGAAGATATCGGTCATCCCCTCGACCGCCGGCTGATCGTCGGGCGGACAACATCGCAGGACGCCGGGGTCAATCAGGCGGCCAATATCGTCGTTGCGACCGCGGCGCTCGAGGTAGGGTTTAACGACCCCCTCGTGGGCGCGGTCATTCAGCACAAGGCGCCGCGCGGGATGGCGTCCTTTCTGCAGCGTAAAGGGCGCGCCGGCCGCGGTCGGGCGATGCGACCGATTACGTTGACGGTCCTGTCGGATTATGGCCGGGATCGCGCCTTCTATCAGGCATTCGAGCATTTGTTCGACCCGACGCTCGAGCCACAACATCTGCCGATCCGCAATCCCTATGTGCTGAAAATTCAGGCAGTCTTCGCCCTGTTTGATTGGCTCGCCGCTAACACGGGCGGGTATGAAAAGGCGTGGCAATGGGACATTCTCAGTCGGCCTCATCCTCAGCCATCGTCCGCCGTGCGCGCCGTCATCGATCTCACTCGAACCAAGCTCACCCAGTTGGTGCAGGGCGATCCAGCGACAATCGAGAGCCTCCGAATTTATCTCGCTAGCGCCCTGGGTGTGAGCCGCGATGTTGTGGATACGCTATTGTGGGAGGCGCCGCGCTCGCTTCTACTCGAAGCGGTCCCAACGCTAGTGAGGCGGCTCTTTCGGAATTGGGAGTTGGCCTTCCCAACGGCGGTCGGGTCACTCGACCTTCAGGATAATTTCCACCCTCTGCCCGACTTCGTGCCTCGCAGCCTGTTTAGCGATCTCAGCCTGCCCGAGGTTCGGGTAATCATCCCGCCTGCGAGCGTCAATCATGAGGAGCGGATCGAGGCAATGCCGATCCTACAGGCGCTAAACCAGTTCGTGCCCGGTCGCGTTACTCGACGCTTCGCGCACGAGCGGGGCGCACTGTCGCACTGGATACCCGTGGATCCCGCCTTTCCCGAACAGCAACGACGGATCGGCGACTATGCCGAAAGCCATGAATATGTCGGCACCTTCAGCGGGAGCCTGAATGATCACACAGGCGGACCACCACTTTTGGTCTTCAGGCCCTGGGCGGTTCGGCTCGAGCGGGCGGCGAGAAGCGATGCGTTGCCGAGCAGCAATGCTCGTCTCGTGTGGCACTCCGACATCATGGCGAACGGCGATCCGCTCACGATACCTGTTCCGCTCCGCTCAGAATGGCGCCGATATGTGCGGACCATCGATTTTCACCTGCACCGTTTCCGCTCAAGCGTCAGCGTGCGGCGGTTCGCGCCCATGGCCCACGCCAATGTCCGCACATTGCAGGATGATTTCCCGATCACGCTGCACTTCACCAGTGATGACGATCGAGCTGCGGCGATCGGATTTGCACTCGAGGTCGACGGCTTCCGACTGGATCTGGCATTACCCGAACCACATGCCCTTGCAGCCAGTATCCTACCCCCCAATCTCATTGCCACCAGCACGCTCGCCTACCTACGCGATACATTCCTGTCCGACTCAGAGCTTCCTAACGACCTGAACTCGTTCCAGCGCGAATGGCTTTTTCAGTTTCTCGTCTCAGTGGTGATGGCGGATGCGGCTGTAAACGATCGTGCGATTGCGGCGTCTATCGCAGACCTGCTCGACGACGATCGCATCACGGGTGTTTTCCGGGGCGTAATGGAAGAAACATTTGGCGCGATCCCGCCGATCACACCAGACGATGATGACGCCGATGACGCTGATGCGGAGGACGAGGACGACGCGACGGCAATAGATATTAGTGCAGGCCCAGCCCGGGCAGCACGCGGTCCCGGCCGCTTACAGCAAGGCCTGTTGCTTCAACTGGGTCGCCCCATCGTTCGCGAGCGGCTTCGTGCCATTGCCGCTCAACTTCAGTCGGTCAATGCCGAGGCTTTCAACGTTTGGTTACGCCGTCTGGTGCTGGAGACGCTTGGCGAAGCAATGCTGCAGGCGTGCATCGCCGCTGCGCCGCGGCAGGCGACGGTCGATACGCTCCTGGTCGATGTTCGTGACGATGTACAAGGCGGCATCGCGAGCGTCTGGATTACTGAGTCGACGCTTGGTGGAGCAGGTGTACTCGAAGCCTTTGCCGAACGCTTTGCGGCCGAACCGCGCCTTTTCTTCACCGCCCTCGAGGCGGCCCTTGCGCCGACAGACCTGGAACTTGTCGATGACGGGTTGCGCGAGATCGTGGCTTTAGGCCTCGCAAATCAAGATGTTGGCGATCAGATTGCGCGATTGCGATCGACCAATTCCCACGGCGAACGCGAAGCTCTGTGGCAATCGCTTTCGCACCGCCTGGCTCAGAGAGGAGGGATCGACCTCAGCCACGCTTTGTCGGTCTCGCTCAACAACCGCTTGCTGCGCACAGGATCGGGCCCACAACTCGACCGGCTGTTGCTCGACCTCCAGGCCCATTGGGATGCTCTCGAAAGCCGGTTCGGCCTAGCCATCGAATTGCGCGAACTTGCTTATATCTGCAGCAAGGACGTAACCCTTTCCGCCGCGATCCGAGCCTACCTCTCAGCGACCCTACCGCCGGGTGCAATTGGGCATGTCACCGTCCTTGCGGCTATCACGAGCCTGTTATGGCCGCGCGCCAATGAAGTGCGCAAGCGCGTACTCCAATCTCACAATCCCTTCCGCCAGACTCGGAGCACCGATCCGGCCATCGTCCGCCACCTGATGCTTAGCCGGTCGATCGCGACGATCGAACTCTCAGACCCAGACTGGCAGGCAGCGCTAAACGCGGCGTTCGACGCGCAGGGCTCGGTGCGGCTGGCCGCGGATGCCAGTGACGCGCCCGCGTTGCGTCGCGCACTTGTCAGGTTGGTCGTAACGCCGGTCAGCATTGGTGTGCTTCAGTTCTTCCCCACCGTTGAACGCGTCGAACGCTCTCATAGCCGGATCTTCGTGAGCCTTACGCTGCGGGAGCAAGTCTGATGGCCGCTGATTCCCGAGATTTGCACGGCCCAGCCCAGTCGCGGGCCGTGCGCGACCTGTTCCAGGGGCTTTTCATCGCCGAATTGATTAATCCGAGCCCCAAACTTTGGCTGTTCTTCGCGTGGATTTCGGATGTCGAGATCATCGACAATTCGGCACGCCAGTTCGCAGCACTCGAACCCGATTGGCCTGCGACGCCCATCCAGCTGTCACAGGTGTTGCGCGCATTGTTGTCGCGCGGAGTCCATATCCGGCTGATCATTCGTGAAGACGGCCACAACGACTATTTCATTGCCCGACTTCGGACGCTGAAGGCCCGATATGGCGACTTGTTGAAATGGACGATCGAGAAGAGCTTTCACGCCAAGGGACTGCTCGGCGCCGACTATTTCCTCGCCGGATCTATGAACCTGACCTTGAGCGGGATTTCAGTCAACGACGAACATCTCGTCCTGCGGACCGATCCGGCAGTGGTCGCCGAGCAATCGATCGAACTTGAGGAAAAATGGGAGGGCCGCGTCGTATGATCGGCACCGATGGCGACGCGTCCCGACAAGCGCTTGCCGATATCCTGGCGATCAATGCCTTTGGTGCCCTGGATGCCGAGTTGGCCGCGCTGTGCTCTGCAGTTTCCGACAGCATTGCCGATCCCAATTTTCCGGGTGCGCTAATCCCCACGCTCGATGCAACTGGCGACATTCAGGTGATGATAGTCGCACCGACGGTGGCTTCCTGGCGGCGCCTGAAGCCCGTCTTGGTTGCTTTTGCCGGACCGACTTTGACCTCGTTCGACGGCATTCCGGAAGCGCTTATTTCCGGTCAAGCCCTGTCCGACAGAGTGGCGCAGACCCAGCCGGCCGTCACAGGCATTATGCGGCTCCCCGCAGATCGGCGCGCGCGCATGACGGCGCTGCGCGCATTGATCCGAGCGCGCGATACATTGGCACGGGCTCCCGAATTGCAGCGTACTGCGCCGGTCCCGACAAGCTGGTTGCTCGCGCGCTACCAGGATTATCTGAATGTCGGCCGGCGCGCCGCGGCGGCAGAAATTCTCGGGCGTTTGCGGTCCGAACTGCGGCTCGACTCTCTGAATATCAAATTCCTTGAAGTCCAATTGCACGCGACTTTTGCCGAATGGCAGGCGATCGTTGAACTCGGTGGTTTCTCCAGCCTGTGCGTCGCGCGGCGTACACCCGCGATCACCGGCCTTCTCCTTGAGGCGCTCTACCACACCCATCTCGCCCAGCCATTCGATGCGCAGGATGTAGCCGAAACCCGCCGACGATATGAAAATCTGGTGCGGCCTCTCGCGCAGCCAATGTTGACGGCGCCGGCGCCTGCCGCGCTCACCGCCCATGGATGGCGGATCTACGGCCTTGAAGCCTTGCAGGCCCCGGATCGAACCGACATTGCCGATCTGCTGGTGCAAAGGTCCGACGACCTTGGATGGATTGGCGGCTTGCTGCCGGTCTCGTCTGCCCATCTGGAAAGCGCGATCGCCGCCGAAGCACCGCTCGACATAGCGCGCGAAGCGCTTATGCGCGTCGATGCCGTCGACAGCAACGACCTGCTTGCGGATGCCCGCGCCGCGCTTGCCCGTCTTGCGCCTGAGGAACGCGCGCTTTTGAGAGAGGCCGACCCCTTCCGGCCCCCCATGCAGATTGCCGAGCTTTTAGAGGCGACTGTGCCGCCCACTTCCTGGGTTGATTGGCTCGACCGTGCAGCTGACGTGAGTTTCGTTAGCGCGCTTGATGTGGCCAGGCAAGCAAACAATGAATGGCCGATCAACGCGACTGCGGGCGATCCGGTCGCGGTCCAAGCGCTCGCTGCCGCGCTCGATAGGGCGCAGGTGAGCGATGTCGCAGCCGAGCGAACCGCCCAGGCTTTGCCATACCTCGTGGCGTGGCTGCAGCGGGTTCCGGATTTCCCCCGCGCAGCAATGACACCAATCTACGCGAGCCTCTTGACCCTGTTCGCGCTTAGCAGGGCGCGCGGCGCGACGACCTATGATTCAAGCCAGGTTCTGATTGGTGCTCTGCTGACCAGCGGCCTTGATAGCAAAGCCTATAAAGCTCTGATCGCCGACATTAACGAGATCGCAGGCGACGGCTTCGGGATCGACATGATCTATTGGATCCTGGAAATAGTGGAAGACTTCATGAAAGCGAGTGCGCCTGATGCCAGCGCTCGCGAAGATTTCTTCCACGGCGTATTGGCGCGTGTCGCGCCTATTTATGCACGCCTCTCCAGCCTACAGCGGTCTGCGATCGGACAATTGGCAGCCGAACTGGGGTGGAAGCTGCAAACGTTCGGCGTCAGCCCAGGTCGCGATACCCCTGACAGCTTCTCCGCTCGTATCCAGGGTATGCGCATCGCAATATACTCACTGACTGAATCCTCGAGCCGGCAGGCTAAGGCCGCCTTGGAACAAGTTGCTTCGACCATTATCGTCGATACCAATGCCGATTATGGTGGAACTGCGCGGTTGCGTGCACTGGCCGAAAATGCCGATCTGTTTGTAATGACTTGGTTGTCGGCAAAGCACGCTGCGACCGACTTCATACGAGAACACCGGGGCAGCCGGCCACTGATTTACGCCCAAGGTAAAGGCTTCTCGAGCATATTGCGCGCAATTGAAGACCACATCCGAAGCCTTTCGATGTAGATGACTTACGGGAACTGTTAGCTAGATCAGCGGCTCTTTGGGCGAATTGCGCTGTCGATATCAGATTCACAGGCGCGCAGACGTCTCACCGGAGACGATTGCGGCGCCACGCGCGACAGTGAAGCCACGACTTCGCATCAGGAGCGTTGCGCCGCGCGAGAGCGAGCTTCATTGGGGTTGGCTGTGGAATTTGTTGGATTTCTGCGGAGGGTGACTTGCCTTCAGCACGATCGCCGGCACTTCGGCAAAGGACGAAACTGTGAAGTCCGGTTGAACCAGCTGGGGATCCGCCTCCCATCGCGGCTTGAAACCACCAGGATAGTAGATCGTTATCAACCCAGCCTCCTTAGCCGGACGGATATCCCGCTCGAGTTGGTCGCCGATCATATATCCGGGGGATGAAACACCCGGCAGCAATTGGACGCGCTTGTAGAGGCCCAAATGCTTGGGCGCCTCGATAATCCGATCGATATAATGGCCGATCCCGTGCGAGCGTGCTGTCCGCGCTGCCTTTTCCCGGGATCCCTCGGTGACAACAGTAATCAGACAACCAGCCGTATGCAGGGCATGAATACCTTCAGCCACTCCGTCACGGAGATCAGGCAAACGTTGAACGGCAGCGAGGAACGTTCTTTCGGCGGTTTCTGCTTCCAGGTCCCCAATCACTTGCCGCTCGGTCGCGCTCGTCCACGCCAATCTGGCCGCCTCCTGAGCGCGGACTCCAGTGAGCGCTAGTGCAATTGCCTTAGCCAAGTGGCGTGGTGGATAACGAAGGCCGGCGTGATGTCGCTCTGCGAGCATCTGATCCAGAGACCGAACGTACGCAAGCCTATCCTCGGGGATCGCTTCCCTCTTTAGAGCCCTTTCTACCAACCCTAGCAGTTCGAGTTGGGCAGACGCAAAGACGCGATCTGTATCCCACAATGTGTTGTCGGCATCGGTGAGTACGTTCGTTTTGACAACTGCTCCCCTCACTGCGGAGCTACCTTGTCGTTTTGAATCGGCTTAGTCGCTGAAGGATCCTCGTTCGATCGATTGGTAGAATCCGGCTTTGGCTTGACCGCTTCTGCGCCGGTTCCAGTTGGGTGCACGTTCTCGACGACCTGGGCACTTTTCTCCATTGGCGTTGGCCCAACAAGGATGTTTACAAGTCCAAGAAGCGCCAACCAGACAAGGAGGCACCGAAGTCCGAACGCAAGTGTGTTCTGCGCCGGTTCGAGATATCGTACCTTGTCTGCGACTTTTGCCGCTACCAGATAGCTCTCGCCAAGGTAGTTGCGCAGGTATCGAATAGAAAGATCTGGACGTAGGTGAACGGAATCTGACGTGGGCGCCGCTGTAACAAACGACGCAGCCCAAGCTGATGGGCGCACAGCAATAATTGCCGGGAAGAAAAGATGCGACTTTGGCTCGGCCAGTTCGCGTTGGAGATTATTGGGATCGGTTGTCGGAAATTTGAACCGCGTACGTGTGGCATGAAAAATGACCAATGCCCCACTAACTGCGCTCACCAGGAATATGGCGAAAACGAGATAAGTCAGCCCGATAAGAAATCCCTTGTATGACAAAAGCATGTTCATTGAGGGAAGTGGATATGCTTCATTGAAGCGCGCGAACAATACACCGGAGAGTGCGCTTAAGAACGTGGCGATTGTCAGGAGACGGAACGCTTTTTGATCTTGATATTCGGTAAGGTCCTTGACCTCGTCGAGTGACTCCCTGCCTCGCTGCAGAGCAGCCTTGAGGATCTCGCTTGGCGGTTGAATTCCCGAGCTACTTTTGTCAATTTCGCTGCCAGATGTGGTGTCAATGAGTTTTTCCGTTTCAGCTGCTATTTCCATTAGTATCTGCTCACTGGTGAGCGATACAGTACTTCGCGACTCGGTTAAGCGAGGAAAATGCTCGATGTCTGTCGACCAAAAGGCATTCCAAACGGCTCTCCAAGATGAAAGACTTTCCCCATTCTTGGCCATCTTGATTTGCATCCTCTTCACGCAGCGGCTTTATGCGGGTACCGATCGCAGGTTTCCAGATTTCAAGCCGGCATAAGGCCCAGTCGACGATCTCGCGCGCGCAGCAATGCCAGGAATGGAAGGGCGGCCAACACCATCCAGGTCTTACCCACGACTTGTCCTGCCAAAAATTCAACGGAACCGAAAGCAAGGCCGAGAAACACGATGCTGTCGATAACAAGCCCCACCATACTGCTTGCGACGGCGGCACGGATGAATCCGCGACGCTGCAGCGGAGTGTAAACCGCTAAGTCTGCGATTTCCGACAACAGAAAAGCGACAGTGGAGGCGACGACCAGCGCTGGCGGCGCAAAACTCGCCGACAACAAGGCGCCGATCGCAATTGCGGCAGCCGTCCAACTTAAGCCAAGTCGCCGCTGCACAAGGTCGCGCAGCACCAAGGCGAGACCTACCGCCAACACCCCGCTGGGAGCGTCAATTCCGGGCGCCACGGGGATCAGGCATGGACCATTTGGTACACAGGTTGTCCCAACATGCCCGATGAGCCAGTTCGCAAGCGGGATGCATCCAGCAAAGCACAAAGCGAACACGATTCCTTCCGTCCTACGGAGGCGATCGATCTCAGCCATTGGACAACTCCTGCGTCAGCGGTAGCGTTGCAGTTCGCTTGGCGAACTGTCGATATCCCTTCGCGCGCAACTCGCATGCCGGGCACACGCCGCAGCCTCGTCCCCACTCATGGATGTTCCCGACTTCCCCATGGTAGCATGTCAAAGTGCTAGTGCGGATCAAGTTCACCAGGGCCGTCCCACCTAGTTCTTCGGCAAGGGTCCACGTCTGTGCCTTGTCTATCCACATAAGCGGAGTCTCGAGAACGAAACGACTCTCCATACCTAGGTTGAGGGCGACTTGAAGCGCTTTCACCGTATCGTCACGGCAGTCCGGATATCCGGAAAAATCGGTTTCGCAAACGCCAGTCACTATGTGCTTGAGACCTCGACGGTAGGCGACAGCAGCAGCAAATGTGAGGAAGATAATATTCCGCCCTGGCACGAAAGTGTTCGGCAAACCGGATTCTGTAGTCGCGATCTCAACGTCGCGCGTCAATGCCGTCTCGCTGATTTCGCCGAGCACAGACAGATCGAGGACGCGGTCCTCGCCGAGTTTGGCGGCCCATTTGGGAAAATTGTGCTCCAAGCCAGCTCGGAATTCGCCCCTCGCGTCTAGCTCGGCGCGATGCCGCTGCCGATAATCGAATCCGATAGTCTCCACGCGCTCGAATCGATCGAGGGCCCAGGCAAGGCACGTCGCAGAGTCTTGGCCGCCGGAAAAAAGAACGAGCGCACTATCGGTTGCCTGTACTAGGTGTTGCGGGTCAGCCATTGTACTCGGCCCAGCAGTTCGGGGTTTCGTAGACAACTACCGCGGTCAGTGGCAAAAGCGGCCTAACCCGGTTCCAGATCCAAACCGCAATGTTCTCGGCCGTCGGATTGTTCAACCCCTCGACTTCGTTAAGGCAATGATGGTCGAGTTGGGCGAGCAATGGATTAAACGCCGCCTCCACGTCGAAGAAGTCGACGACGAAGCCGGTATGAGAGTCGACAGGCCCCTTGAGGCGGAGTTCGATTCGATAGGAATGACCGTGCATACGGTGACAGCGGTGCGTCAACGGAACATGGGGCAACCTGTGCGCGGCCTCGAAGGTGAACGCCTGAGTTATTTTCATCTGATTCCAAGTTGCTTGTGGGTTTGAAGGCTGAGTTGCCAACGAGGGTTCGCCAGGCAATATGCGACTGCGTCCTGCGTATTAGATGCGCGATCAGGCCCATCCATTGGCTGGAGCAGGAAATGATCGAAGGCCAGCGCTTCAAAGCGCCGCGGTTCTGCGCCCACCTGCGGAAATACCAACTTGAGTTCGTTTCCGGTTTTAATCGCGATTTCAGTACCTGACTTTGGACTGACGCAAACCCAGTCGATCCCTGGAGGTGGCGTGAGCGTACCATTGGTTTCGACGGCGACCTCGAACCCTTTGGCATGCAAGGCGTCGATGAGAGGCGGGTCGATTTGGAGCAGCGGTTCGCCGCCTGTTAATACCACGAACCTGCGCTCAGAGAGTGACGGTGACCATTTCGCCTCAATGGCACTCGCCAGGTCATCGCATGTTGCAAAGCGACCACCGCCGTCGCCATCCGTGCCTACAAAATCCGTGTCGCAGAACTGGCACACGGCCTTCAGGCGATCGGCTTCCCTGCCGGACCAAAGATTGCACCCGGTGAACCGGCAAAAAACGGCCGCGCGTCCGGCCTGGCGGCCCTCACCTTGGAGAGTGTAAAACATTTCCTTAACTGCGTAACTCATAGCTTTTCACGCTGCCCGTGCGGATTCGGCGAGGCGCCGCTTGAGGACCTGGACTAGGTGAAGTGATAGTTGGCGGACATCGGACGGAACGTTCTGGAGCCCATTCCAACGTCGGCGCTCAGCGCCGAACTCCCACTCGCCCTCGCTCCAAGCGGTCTTTCCCTGCAGTAGTCGCAAGCCACTCGCGAATTCGTCGCGTGTAGAAGCGCCTGTAACGCTGTTGAGAAAATCCATGACATAACCGAGGGCGATGATGCCCGTGCCATGGATCAACCGAGACGTTTTGGGCGTCTTACCGGACCAATCGTCTGCAAAGACGTGTTGGACTGCATGGTAGAACTCGCTCATCATTGTGACGCCCTGATCAAGCAAAAGCTTGTCTTCGCCGGCGTAAAGGCGCAGAGCCCCGTCACTCAGCGAGTTCATGATAACCCGCTGCAGCACAGTGTCCCGGATGACCCCCTTTGGGTTGGTTTGCTGCTTGATCAAACCCCTTAGGGACGATCCCTTGCGATAGTTGAGCGCCTCTGTAGCCAGTGCCGCTTGTGATCGGCTTGACATGCGGTGCGGCAGATCTCCCACCTTTGGGAGCAGTTCGTACACTAGGGCCTTTGGCAACGGGCGCGTGTTATTCACAAGGATGAACTGTTTTTGCAATTCCTCCTCTGTCTCACAGAGGAAACCCGACACGAGCACTTCGAAGTCGCGGCCTCGCAGTTCCGAAAGCGCCGTAAAACGCTGTTGTCCATCAACGATCCAACCGGGCGGGCCCTTGGACGTATCTATGACCAGTTGGCAGAGGCGACTTTCCGGATTCGTCACTGGCTCTAACCAAGCTTGCCCCATGAAGGCGACCACGATGGCATTGGGCAAGATTGAGTTCGGCTTTTCGAGATAATCACGGATTTCGCGAATGTGGCCCGCGATCTGCGGCCGCTGGAAGCCCTGGAGCGCCCCCGCGTCATCGCGACCCGCCCGTTCGATACGAGCAATGCGTGCGACTTCTGCAGCATTTGCAATGAAGGTGAAAACCGTCAGTTTCTCGCTTTGAACCGGTGCCAGCGCATCAAACCGAAGAAAATGTTGATTGTTCATATGCTCTCCTGCCGGAATTCGCTCAAGTGGGTGTGAAAGACGTGTAGGTTGTGGATTCCGCGTCGCTTGTTACGATTTGAGGTGCGGAAGATCACGGCCTCCACACCGCTCTCCCGACAAACTCGGCAGCTGCACCGCTCCCAGGGCCGATCGCCAAGGGTGTGGGCATAGACCTTGCGCTGTCGGGTTGCGGCGTCCGCACGACGGCTCGGTGATGCCTCGTCGTGCCAGTTCAGGGCGGCCCAATAGTCCATCACGGCATCAAGGCTTTGGTCCAGGGTCGCGCCGCCGTCGGCATAAGCACGCACGCCGCGAAGCGCGGCATCTTCAAGACGCCTCGCGTCCTCCTGGTTGAGGCTGCCTTCCAGCGCCTTATGCTTGAGCTTGTTGTTCTGGGTAGCCTGCGGAATACGAATTGCGGTGTAGTATGAGAGATCGCCGTCGGCCGTCCGCACCCAGTAATTCTTCCGGGCGTCCTTGAAGGCACGCAAAAGCGGAGACGTCGTGTCGAAACTGGTGACGCCGTACTGTTCCAGCGCGGCCAGTTCCTCGATTTTGCCAAAGCCCAGGAGATGAAGTCGGATCCTGTCGGGGAGAGTCTCACGCAACGCTTGTAAGACACGGCGAATCTGATCGATCCTCAACGGCACAGTGCCGCCGATGGCTAAATAGTCATATCCCATACTGGCCAGGTTGCGGGCAGCCTGCGCCATACTCTCAGCCGACCATCCCTGTATTACGCCCATTGGCGTGAAGCCTGGGCCTACGCCTGCGGCGGATTTGTAGAACTCGGTCGCATTCTGAAGAGTGATTTCGTAGCGACGACGCACATCCTCTGGCACGTCATCCATGGTCCGCGTCAAACCAATGTCGTCAAAGTCAAAGATAAGGTGATCGGGCGAACAGCCGTGCGTGAAGCCGCCGTCAGCATAGAATTCCGCTGTGTCGTCGGCGCTATACGGCGGCTCCGGTAGATTCCGATAGGTGAAGGCGCCGCAGTCGCCCATCATCAGGCTTCCCGGAAATCGATCGAGCGGATAGCGCAGAAAGCGTCGGGCGCCCTCGCGACGAAAGCGCATCGACTGTGCTTCCGAATATTTTCCTGGCTGCCGCGCATCGCCCACGATGGTGCGGGAAACCAAGATTCCGTCATACGGCGCCTGCTCTAGGAACTCGTGAGGGTACTGATCATCGCGGTGAACTGATCGGCCGGCGCCGTTGCGATCCGCGACGAAGTCATACTCAGGGTCGATCGTATCGACGCTGTCTGCGAACACGAACCGCATCAGGCGACCTTTGCGAATGCGTGCATGTGATCGAGGCGCGCTAGGTGGCCAGACAACAGTTTGATGTCGCGTCCAACGTTCTGAATCTCATTCCAATCGCGCTGCAACTCCGCCCATCTGCCGTTGGTCCAGCGACAATATGGAGCGATCCGCGTCAGGGACTCCGTCGCGTGGAGTAGCAGGTCCGTCCCAGGCGCCGCTCGCGACATGATACGGTCCATCAAGAGGCTCATCGCCTCGACGCCCGCTGAGTGCATAAGCCGACTTTCGGTAGGTGGGCGACCCCATGCCTCAGGAAAGACGCGACGGACAGCGGTCCAGTAAGCGACAAGTGCACGGTACATCGCATCCACGTCCGCGGGACACTCTGCTGTCGCCTTATACGGGGCGAGTGAGCCAAGGGCGCTATTGATGCTGTTGCGGATCGCCTTGATCAATGCCGAGTCAGTGACAACGGCGGTCGTGGAATCTTCAGAAAGCCGTTTGATAAGGCCTTGGAACGGAGAATCAGAAGAGGTTTGGAGCAGATTGACGAGTTCGCTTGGGATTTTCCGAGACGACAAGTCACGCGGAAAGGCTGTGTCTACTTCTGGAAGTAGTTCGTTGATCAGCCGAGGGTCAAGCGGTTTCGCCTTGTTGACCAAGATGAACTGTTCGCGATGGACGGACAATTCCTCTGACACAAAGGCGACGACGGGAACGGGAAAGCTCTTGTTCTGAGCTTGAGACAGGGCAATCGAACGCTGTTGGCCATCGACAATCCAAGCCGCCTTTGGGCCGTCGTTTGGAAGTGGGATCCGCAATGTTCCCGCCTCACACGACCTTACGTCGCCGCCAGGCTTTTCGCCCCTTGTCTGGGTGAAACGTGCGCGCGGCGAGAGCGCGAGAATGATGGCGTTCGGGAAGAGCACGGGCCCCTGATCAAGAAACTCCGTGATCGCTTGGACGTGGCTCTTAATGCCCTTGCGCTGAAATCCGTGCAGAGACCCTTCGCCGTCCCGGTGAACGCGGCTGATCTCGGCAAACTTGAGAAGGTCGGCACCAGCGACAAAGAATGCATAGACAGCTTTATCAGCCTGTTCGGTGCGGACCGCGCGAACAGCGAGCGTTGCCTCCTTGGCCTTTCGCGGACGCGTCATGCGGCTCCCCTTTGCTCCATAGCGGCTCGGTAGAGACGACTAAACCGCGATTGCTCGCATGCAACACCCTCTTCATCTCGAAGCGCACGGAGGATTCGTGCAATGCCTGATTGCGACCGAAGGCGCGCCAAAATTAGCTGAACGATCTCCGCATCGTTGCGGCGTAGGCGGCGAGGGCGGTCAGGGGCCGCCACTCCTCCAATGGCAGCCTCTACGGCTGCATAATCGGCGTCTCGGTCATAAGCGTCGCGTTTGGTCGCCACCAACCGAACAAAGTGGAGCATGGCCCGCTGAGAAAAGTCGGCCCGGGTACCTGGAAGGATCGCATCCAACCGATCGTCGTAGGGCAGGACCGATGGCGCGAGTGTAACTGGTAAGGCCGATGCAAGAGATGCGCCGAAGATTCGCAGCCGCGCCAAGGCTTGAGGTCCCAGTTCACTCAAGCTCTTACCTACCATCTCGGCATATGGACGGGTAAGCGCGATGAGCACTCGCCCAGAACCTTGGCCGAATGCGTCGCCCCATTGATCCGAATACGCACCTGACATAAGGCTGGCAAACCAGGCGCCGGGATCGAACTCATCCGTTACCCGTGCCGCGACGGACTCAGCGTGCCCCCCGGACACAGTGAGCCCATAGAGTGGGACTTGCCGGTTTATATCCACCAGGCCCAACCCGGCAGAAAGGACGTAAAGCTTGGCCTCGGCGATATTTGCGGCCTGGGTCGCGAGTCCAAACCCTCGACCAGCGTAGAGTGCGCCGGCGGAGGCCGCGAGCGGTAGCGCCCGCATCTTCGTGTTCCAAGCAGTCTGAATCACCTCCTGTGGACCCAGGCGCAAAGAAACTGCTGTTGCCGCGAACGGCGCTCGCGCCATTTTTCGATGGGTGCAGATAGTAATCAGAGCTGCAATCGGCTTCGGGGTTGAGTGTTCGAGGGTTCGCGCAACTGCTGCCGGAGTCATCGATAACTGCGCCTCAAAAAGCCCGCTTGCCTATTTATTTTCATTGTCGAAACTACATCTGGTGTGTTTTGGGGCTTTCGCTACAAGCGGCGGTCCCCGGCACGGTGTTAGTCCAATAGCTACGGCAAACTGACGTCTTTTGCAATCGGTGGGCGCAATAAATGCAGGCCCTACTGAAACTTTGGTGTGAATGACTGCAGTTATTGGGCCTTTTGCGCACTTTCTGTTGAGCAAAGGCCCCGATTTCGAGGTGCGAGTCTCCCCCTGCCATGCTCGGAAGAGCGGTTCCCTGAGTCGGCAATCGGATCGCGAGATCGCTGTCCCTACCTGTGGGAATTCTTGGACGCTGCGTGATCAGTGGGGAATCTGCACGTGAGTTGAATATCCGCTATTTTGTGATGTGTAGTTTGCGACTGATCGGGACCGAGTCTTTGTACAAGATGATCGAATGTTGGAGGATAGGGTGTAGGTTGCAGTTGCGGACAAAGCGAACATTCCCCCCAAGTGAAAACGACATCGCCCGCTCTACGCTGGCTACGACTAGAGGATGTGTCTGCTCAAGAGTGGCAAGCAGGACAACAGGCTAAGATGCAACACAGATCTTCTCGCGGGTGTGACAGCTGCAATCTGTTCAGGGTGCAATGAAAATAGAGACGGATGTGAAATGATGACCTTGCAGCGCAGATATCCGGTAGCCCTTGCGATCGCGGTGTTCCTCATTTGCGGTCCAGTGTTGGCCCAATCAGCTATGGAACATCACGTCTGGCAGGATAAGCGCAAATTCGACCCGTATAGCCGCACCGCAAAGTCGATCACCGGTGCAATACGGCTCTCCGGAAATCCGGGTTTCGCCAGCCGCGGTAGCAAGTTGACGATCACATTCGAGAACGGCAAAAATGTCGAGCTGACGTCGGTGGGCGCATCATGGCGTCCGTGGGAGGAGGCGGACGACAGGATGGCGACCGCGGAAGTCTTCAAAATGTCACGGGATCCGGGCGCTCTCAAAAACGGCAACACGCTTTGCGGCGTTCCGAAATTTGATCCGGCCCGATACATTGTGTTTCTCGAAAAGTCGTCGTCCGGAAATTCTCCGCTGCTTGGGATGGCGGTCTTTGGATCAAAGAAAGCTCCGCACGACGTCAATAGCCAAGGCCTCTGCGGCACTTTCAACTATTCTACCGACTGAAGGAGGGCCGTCTGCGCGATTCGGTCGCTGCGATAGGGCTTTCGGATATTCGCGTCGTCGCGGTATAAGGTCCGAGGGTCGGGGACTTCATGGCAGTACCAATTTTTTTTGATCGTTATCGCGACGTCATCAATCGGCGTGGTGAAGCGGCAGCTCGAACACCAGAGACGCTCCTCGATGTCGATGGACGAGACGAACTCTTTTATATTCCGTTCGAACACGTGAATTCGGCCGCTCGCCTGGTGGTCGTCGGGATCACTCCCGGCCCAGACCAGATCGCGCTCGCATACCGGACAGTCAGCAGTAAGATCAAGGTTGGGCTGACTAACGAGAAAATTCTCGCCGAAGCGAAGAAACATGGAGCATTCGGCGGTCCGACGATGCGACCCAAACTGCTGCAAATGATGCGACATTTCGGCTTCTCCGAACTCCTGGGAATTGAAAGAGAAGAGGATCTATGGGCGCATCGAAGTGATCTACTGCATGCAACCTCCATAGTCCCCCATGCGGCATTCCGGAGGGGAAAGCCCTTTGCTGGCAGTTTTGACGACGTTCTGCGAACTCCGGTCTTCCGGGAGAGTTTCGAAAGAGATTTTGTGCCGTCGCTTTCGATGCTGAACCCTGATGCGCTTTATGTTGGCCTTGGTCCTACGCCTCTCGCCGCGCTTGATCGGTGCGCGGAGCAAGGATTGATCCGCCCCGATCAGGTGTTGGGCGCTTTTGCGCACTCGTCAACGAACGGGGGCAGCCAGGTCGACGTCTATCTTGGTCTCAAATCGATCGACGCTCTAAACGAAAAAGACCCCGTCCGGTATCGGAGCGATTTCTTGTTGCCTGCGTACGAACGCATGAAGGCGGTGACAGATCGCCTTCATGCCGCAATGAAGGCTGCGGCCGAATAGGGCGACTGGGAAACAATGGGTTGGAGTGCATATCAGGCTTATATTATGCTGCCGCTTGCGCAGCATCAGGGAGGAAAGATGAGTCTTAGTGTGCCGCAGAACGGGGGTTCTGATTGGAACCCTATCGGATAGATTTACCGCGTACTTACGCGTTTTGGGATGACGTTGACGGCAAGAAGGAGGACTGGGGTCCCCGCCTTTGGTCATTGATAAGCTCCGCAATCGACTTTGAGCCGCCCGTCGTTTTGGTCGATCGGGAGACTTATGGGTTCGTCAGGGACAGGATGATCAGCTACATCCACGCCCGCTTGGTCACCCGAGCACGCCAGATTGATCTGGAGATGGCCACCTTCCCGGAGGATGCGAGGCAGGATCGACTGGCAGACACGGTCGAGGAAGTCCTCTCGCTCGGCGAGGAACAGCGGCAGGAGATTGCCTGGCTACTGTCGAGGATCAGCGCTCGGATTCGGAGAAAGGGGGCAGTCCTGACAACCACGCAGCGGCGAGAGGTCGAGGACTTCGCCTCTGGCAACGGCCACCGATGCTATATCTGCGGTCGTGGTCTGCATTACGCGGATCGCCCGCACCCCGACGCCGAGATGAAGAACGCGAATTATCGTTCGTTCGAATTGGACCACATGTTCCCCCAGAAGCGGGGTGGCAGCAGGTCGCGGGCGAACCTCGCGGGGTGTTGTGAGTCCTGCAACAAGTTCAAGGATGTGAAGCTATCATTCGCTGATGAGGCGGTTGAAGCCTTCATCACGGCGTCGATGGATAGCGTGAAGGTGGCAAGAGCGTTCCACGCCAGAGCGCGTTTCCTAGTCCTGTGGCGACAGAAAGGCGAGTGTGCCCGATGCTCGATAAAATTCTATGATGCGCCCGACGAGCGTCTTTTCTTGTTCAGGAAGAACCAGGGCGACGTCTACCATTTCCTGAACGTCGAGATAGGCTGCGGCGCTTGCGGAGATCTGCACGCGGGAGCGGAGGAAGAGGGAATCAAGATACGTGATTAGCTATACTGGTATTCTCGTCGAGCAGCGCCCCGGTGCGCAGGTCAAGTTCCTCGTCTTCGTGGCAGATGCCAAGGAGGTGGTCGGTTGGGCAGAAGCCGACAACATCAAGCTTGACCGGGGCAACGTTCAGCGCGAGCTGGTGGAATCGCGCTGGAGGCAGATCCGCAAATTCTTCAACGCGTCGCCAAACAACGTGATCCCTACCAGCGTGACGATCGCGCTGGATGAATCCATCCCCCAAGCCGAATCGGTGGAGGACCTCGCAAACGCAGCCGGCTTTGTGCTCGAAGACACAGCGAACGGCATGACCAAGATCACCTTCGATCCAGAGCGGATCAAGGGGGCTGCGTTCATCATCGACGGGCAGCATCGCCTCAAGGGCATGTCCATGCTCGACTATGATGTGAAAGTCCCAATCTGCCTTTTCTTGTCCTTGCCGAAGGTGGAGCGCGCCTTTCAGTTCGTGACTATCAACAACAAGTCACACAAGGTTCCGACTGGCAACCTGAAGGCGCTGCTGGCGAATTTCGAGCAGATCGAAGCGAATCTGCGGAGCCGGCTCACACAGGCATCCATTACCGCTCCGCATTATTCGACAGCAGTTGACGTGCTCAATGAAGATCCGGAGAGCCCATTCCACAAGCTGGTCGACTGGGTGAACAACCGCTTCGAAGACGCCGCCCTCCTCGTTCCGCCGACCGCGCTCGAGAACTCGCTGCGCGCCATCGTGCGTGCCTTTCCGGAAACCCGGGAGGACGAGTCCGATGCGCTCGCCGTACTCTATGCTATCTGGCGGGCGGTTTTCGGTCAGTACGGTATCACTGCCGCAACAGCTGCCGGCTTCCCAAACCTGATGCTCAAAGCGACCATCCAGACGATCTCCGAGATGGTCGTTGAAAAGCTGAAGTCGGATTATGACCCAGCATTCTCGAACGACCCCGTGATGGCAGACAATGGCGAGAAGGCGGGCGTCACTGCGGCTAACCTCGTGCAAGGCATACCGGCTGCCTTCTGGGAGCGGCCCTGGACAATGAAGAGCCTGGATACCTCTGCTGGCCGGGCGCTGATCCAGGAGGGCATTCGTGAACTCAAGCGAATTATCCATCAGAGCAATGGCGGAGATCTACCGGATCATTGGGAGCAGCGCCTGAGATTGTACCAATCCGGCACCGATTTGGAGGAATGAAGTCAATCGCAGCCGCGGCAAGGCCATCTCGACGCGCTGCATGCGTATTTGAGGGCACAGCGTCGAAAGTACGCTCAGCAACGATAAGGTCGAACGAACACGGAACGGGCCGCTCTCTTTAACATCCTTGAGGTGTCCGTCGCAGATCAGTGTGACGCCGGCTGGTCCTGTTCAGAAACATGAGCTGTATGGATGCCGCCGCTAACCTCTTGCATCATTAGGCCTTTCACTTGGCGTTGTTTAGCGGGCTTTCAACGCGATGCGCTTTACATGGCGCAGGAGGTTCCACGCGGGCAAAGGGCGCGGCGCTCATGGTGCCCCGCCATTGGTAGTCGCGACGTTGAGATATTGCTCGAGCGCCTCGATGCTCGCCATGACTTCGGCGAAAGCTGGCGGCGTTCCGAAAATCATCGCGGACATCCGCCGGTAGTCCGCTGCAAGCTTGGTTCGCATGTCTTCCGTCGGAATGAGGCGATAGCGGCCCGGTATCGCGCGATCGTAACGATGATCGGGCGCGCGAAACATCAACTCCTTGTGCTGTCGGCACGCCTCGGCAAGTTCGCGCATGGATGCCGTTGCGACACCGTAGTCGGGGTGCGTCCAGATCTGATGGACGTCGTAGTAGTGACGCGAGTACCGATTGAGATCGGGCACGGGCCGTTCCGGATTGGCATCGTGACGCCGCTTCTCCGTCATCTCGGTCATCGCATGCAAGATCAGCACCTTTTCCCAGAACGTGCGCTCAGGCCTCACCGTCGTCACGTTCTGAACGGTGAGGCTCGGCCCTTCCGGCATCTCGGCAGCGATATAGGGCACGATCTCGCGCGGCTCGGCGGGTTCGGGATCGGGTCGCGCGCCGCCTTCGATGCGAACGGCCGCCTGCACATAGCTGCCTTCGGCCTCGAAGACGCTCTTGTAGCCAAGCACCAGGATGTCGAGCGCTTCTTTGTTGCGGTAAAGATCAAAGCCGAAGCCCAGCGAGAAATGACCAGGACGCTCGGCCGCCTGTTCCACGACGGCGAGCTCCTTCATCAGCAGTTCTCTGAGCGGTCCGGAGATATATTGCCGCGCGGCCTCGTCGACTTTCTCGGCGAGCGCGCGTTGCTGGCGATTGACGGAGGGCAGGGCGGCGATGTCGGCTTCAAGCGGGACGTTCAGATCGGCTTTGTAAATGCCGATGTCGATATCCTCTGAAAATCGGCGGACCAGCCCATACGCCTTGCTCAGGCTGGTGCCGCCCTTGAAATACAGACCAACCGGATCGTTCGGCCGGCGGTTGAACAGAAAGTCGAGCACCCAGCAGACGTAAAGGTCCTTTTCGATATTTGCCGCCTTGGTGCCCAAGTGGGCGGCGACTGTCTCGAAGAGCGTACGGCGTTCCGTCGATGCTCGAGTGCAGGATCTCAATGAACGTCTTCTGCATGATCGCCCTTCGCGCGTTCTGGCTCCGGCGCGCCTTCGGTTTGATCCTCGGCGATTCTGCGCGTGATTGTCTCGACCAGTGGATACATCCACGCGGGGACCGCATGAATGTTGTCGCGGAGGTCCTGTGCGATCTTGTCCCGATCGGGATTGCGTGACAGATCCCGGACGATCCCGTTGATGGCCGCGTCGAAGCTCGATCGTTCGTCCCGAAACCATGTGAGCGCTTGGACCACGCGCATGGCCGGCCGGCCAGCCCAAAACGCCGTCTTGGCCGCGATGCGCTTGAAATCAAGCTTGTAGATGACAGGCCGGACCGCCTTCGGATCGCCGGCGCTTGCCTCGATCTCGATTGTTCGCGGATAGGTGTCGGCATAGATCGTTGAGCGCGCCGGGACGGCTGTCGTCAGGCCGAGGTCGTTCGCGGCGGTCATTCCGTCGACGAGGACGCGCAGCTTGTCGCGCCGGGCAATGGCGTCGACGAACGAGGACCGGGGCGGAAACACCATCTTGCCGGTGAGCTTGCTGACGCTGGGCTTGTCATAGAGTCCGCGATGGGGCCGGCGAATGTCGCCCCGCAGGGTGAGCCGTTGCAGCGCCTTCTCAACGGCATTCGGTGTGCCGATGTCGAGAAAGTCGGCGCGCGACCATACGCCGGCCGGCGCCGCCTGGATG
>NZ_RZSW01000150.1:0-11824 GCF_003997375.1 Mesorhizobium sp. M5C.F.Ca.IN.020.29.1.1
TTTCTGGACAGGGTGCGGTGCGACCGCTAAAAGGCCATGTCTGTTTTCCGCCGGCAATCGGCGGATCTCTCGAAAAGGCAGTATTCATGAGTGGCGTCAACGAGATCAGGTCGGCATTTCTCGACTATTTCCGCAAAGAGGGTCACGAGGTCGTGGCGTCGAGCCCGCTGGTGCCGCGCAACGACCCGACGCTGATGTTCACCAACGCTGGCATGGTGCAGTTCAAGAACGTCTTCACGGGGTTGGAAAGCCGTCCCTATTCGCGCGCCGCCACCTCGCAGAAATGCGTGCGCGCCGGCGGCAAGCACAACGATCTCGACAATGTCGGCTACACTGCCCGTCACCACACCTTCTTCGAGATGCTCGGCAATTTCTCCTTCGGCGATTATTTCAAGGAGCGCGCCATCGAGCTTGCCTGGAACCTGATCACCCGCGAGTTCGGCATCGCCAAGGACCGGCTTCTGGTGACCGTCTACCATACCGACGACGCGGCCGCGGGCTTCTGGAAGAAGATCGCCGGGCTGCCGGAGGACAGGATCATCCGGATCGCCACCAGCGACAATTTCTGGGCGATGGGCGATACCGGTCCCTGCGGCCCGTGCTCGGAAATCTTCTACGACCATGGCGCCGACATTCGGGGCGGCCCGCCCGGCAGCGCGGATGAGGCCGGCGACCGTTTCATCGAGATCTGGAACCTCGTCTTCATGCAGTTCGAGCAGGTGACGAAGGCGGAGCGGATCGAACTGCCGCGCCCGTCGATCGACACCGGCATGGGGCTGGAGCGCATCGCAGCCGTCCTGCAGGGTGAGCACGACAATTACGACATCGACCTGTTCAAGGCGCTGATCCGTGCCTCGGAAGAGGCGACCGGCGTCAAGGCGGAAGGCAAGAACCGGGCGAGCCACCGCGTCATTGCCGATCATTTGCGCGCATCGAGCTTCCTCATCGCCGACGGCGTGCTGCCGTCGAACGAAGGCCGCGGTTACGTGCTGCGTCGGATCATGCGCCGCGCCATGCGCCATGCGCAGCTTTTGGGCGCCCGTGAGCCGCTGATGTGGCGGCTGGTGCCGGCGCTGGTGCGCGAGATGGGCCAAGCCTATCCCGAACTGGTGCGCGGCCAGCCGCTGATATCAGAGACGCTGAAGCTCGAGGAAACGCGCTTCCGCAAGACGCTGGCGCGCGGCCTCGGCCTGCTTGCCGACGCGACCGAGACGCTCGGCAGCGGCGACCGGCTTGACGGCGAGACAGCGTTCAAGCTCTACGACACCTATGGCTTCCCGCTCGACCTCACTCAGGACGCACTGCGCCCACGCGGGGTTTCGGTCGATCTTGAGGGATTTGACGCGGCGATGGAGCGGCAGAAGGCCGAGGCGCGGAAGAGCTGGGCCGGCTCCGGCGACGCGGCCACCGAAACCGTCTGGTTCGCGGTGCGCGAGAAGGCGGGCGCGACCGAGTTTCTAGGCTACGACACCGAGCAAGCAGAAGGCATCGTTCAGGCGCTAGTCAGGGATGGCGCCGCGGTGGAGAGCGCCGTTGTCGGCGAAACCGTCGGCGTCGTCGTCAACCAGACGCCTTTCTATGGCGAGTCCGGCGGCCAGATGGGCGACACCGGCGTGATTTCGGGCGAAGGTTTTGCTATCGACGTCACCGACACGCAGAAGAAGGGCGACGGCCTGTTCGTGCATTTCGGCAAGGTCACCAAGGGCACCGTCAAGACGGGTGAAGCGGTCGAGTTGAAGGTCGACCATATCAGGCGCACGCGACTTCGCTCAAACCATTCGGCGACCCACCTTGTCCACGAGGCGCTGCGCGAGGTGCTCGGCACCCATGTCGCGCAAAAGGGCTCGCTGGTCGCGCCGGAACGGCTGCGCTTCGACTTTTCCCATCCCAAGCCGATTTCGGCCGAGGAACTGGAACGCGTCGAGGCGATGGCCAACGAGATCGTCGTGCAGAACGGCCCGGTGACGACGAGGCTGATGAGCGTCGATGACGCGATTGCCGAGGGCGCCATGGCGCTGTTCGGCGAAAAATATGGCGACGAGGTCCGCGTCGTGTCGATGGGCACCGGGGTTGCCGGTGACAAGGCCGGCAAGCCCTATTCGGTCGAGCTCTGCGGCGGCACCCATGTCGGCGCCACCGGCGATATCGGCCTGGTCCGGCTGGTGTCGGAGGGCGCTGTCGCCGCTGGCGTACGCCGCATCGAGGCGCTGACCGGAGAGGCGGCCAGAAAGCATCTCGACGAACAGGACAGGCGGCTGAAGGCGGTCGCTGCCACGCTGAAGATTTCGCCGGCCGACGTGCCGGCCCGCGTCGAGGCGCTGCTTGACGAGCGCAAGAAGCTTGAGAAGGACCTGACCGAGGCGCGCAAGAAGCTGGCGCTGGGCGACCGCTCGCCAGCCGGCGTGCCTGCGGAAAACGAAACCATTGCCGGTGTCGGTTTTCTCGGCAAGGCGGTATCGGGCGTCGCGCCAAAGGATTTGAAGCCGTTGGCCGATGCCGGCAAGAAGTCGCTCGGCTCCGGCGTCGTCGTCTTCGTTGGCGCCGGCGAGGACAACAAGGCGAGCGTCGTGGTCGGCGTCACCGACGACCTGACCGGCCGCTTCAGCGCCGTCGATCTGGTCCGCGTGGCATCCGCGGCATTGGGCGGGCAGGGCGGCGGCGGTCGACCCGATATGGCCCAGGCCGGCGGCCCGGATGCCTCGAAGGCCGAGAACGCGATCGCTGCAGTGAAAGCGGCGCTGGAAGCGGCGTGAACATGTACCAGTAGGGCGGGCCGAAATGGCGGCGGGGATAATGTGACCACGTTGACGATGTATCAAGTCGACGCGTTTGCCGAACGGGCTTTCCAGGGCAACCCTACGAGCTTCCGCAATTTCGAAAACCTGTTTGTCGAGCTTGTCGACGAGGCATCCGTACGGTCATTCGTTCCCGATCTGCTTAGGATCGGAACCCTTCATCCTCTTGGCCTGGTCATTACCGCGCCTGGGCGAGCCCATGATTTCGTCTCGCGTTATTTCGTGCCCGGAGCGGGCATTCCCGAGGATCCGGTGACTGGGTCAACTCATGCGACACTGGTGCCTTACTGGTCTGAAAAACTCGGCAAGACGCATCTGTCGGCATTCCAATGTTCGCAGCGCGGCGGGCATTTGCTGTGTGACCTGGCTGGAGATCGCGTGCTGATCGCAGGTCGTGCGAAGACCTTCATGAAGGCGGAAATCTACCTTCCCGAATGAGCAGCTGCCATTCGCCTCACCCTGCCTTTTTAGTTCCGGAAAAGGTTGGACGCTGAGCGATGCGGTCCCACCATGCCCGAATATCGGGAAACTCGGCCAGCAGCTTCCGCCCTTCGGCGACCTTGACGAAATAGCCGATGATTGGCGCGGCATGCAGGTCGGCGAGCGTCAGTTGCTCGCCCAACAGCCATGGCCCCTCGGCTTTCAGCGATGAGAGCGCCCGTAGTGTCGTTCTCGCCTGCCGAAGTCCGGCGGCGATCAAAGCCTCGTCAGGCGCCGTCTTCTCCAGCCGCTCGACAGCGCATCCCAGACCATGGCCCGATAGGCATAGGCGTCGAGCAGGCCGATGATCTGGTTCATGGTTGCGCGAGGCCGAATTTCGACCGGTTGCAACGCCGGGCCATCAAAGGCCCCGTCGACATAACGGGCAATCGCGCTGGTCTCGTATAGGCGGAACCCGTCATGCTCGAAGGCAGGGATGCGGCCGAACGGGTGATGGTCGAAATACCAGCCCGAAATGCCGTCCACCGCAAAGATGTCGACCGGCACAAGTTCGTAGTCGATGCCTTTTTCCGCGAGCGCGAGGCGGACGATGCGCACGTAGACGCTATAGTCCGCCCCGTAGACGACCGGTTTGCTCATGATGCTCACTACAGCGCGCGTCTTTTCATACGCGCAAAGGACGCTGTAGCACTTTGATTTTGCGCATGATCCTGTCCGAAAATGATTCCGGTTTTCAGGGTCATGCGTCAGGCCATCGCCTTCTGCAGGTTCTCGTCGATCTTGTCGAGGAAGCCGGTGGTCGAAAGCCATGGCTGGTCGGGACCGATCAGCAGCGACAGATCCTTGGTCATGAAGCCAGCCTCGACGGTCTGGATGCAGACCCTTTCCAGCGTCTCGGCAAAACGCTTCAACTCGGCATTGTCGTCGAGCTTGGCGCGATGGGCGAGGCCGCGTGTCCAGGCGAAGATCGACGCGATCGAATTGGTCGAGGTTTCCTCGCCCTTCTGATGCTGGCGATAGTGACGGGTGACGGTGCCATGTGCGGCCTCCGCCTCCACCGTCTTGCCATCCGGCGTCATCAGCACCGATGTCATCAGGCCGAGCGAACCGAAGCCTTGCGCCACAGTGTCCGACTGCACGTCGCCATCATAGTTCTTGCAGGCCCAGACATAGCCGCCCGACCATTTCAGGCTGGAGGCGACCATGTCGTCGATCAGCCGATGCTCGTACCAGATCTTTTTCGCCTTGAATTCGGCTTCGAACTCGGCCTCGTAGACTTCCTGGAAAATGTCCTTGAACCGACCGTCATAGGCCTTGAGGATGGTGTTCTTGGTCGAGAGGTAGACCGGATAATTGCGCAGCAGGCCGTAATTCAGCGAGGCGCGGGCGAATTCCCGGATCGACTCGTCGAGGTTGTACATTGCCATGGCGACGCCGGCGGCCGGCGCATCGAACACGTCATGCTCGATCACATTGCCGTCCTCGCCGACGAACTTGATCGTCAGCTTGCCCTTGCCGGGAAAGCGGAAGTCGGTGGCGCGGTACTGGTCGCCGAAAGCATGACGGCCGACGATGATCGGCTTGGTCCAGCCGGGCACCAGCCGCGGCACGTTCTTCATGATGATCGGCTCGCGAAAGATGGTGCCGCCGAGGATGTTGCGGATCGTGCCGTTCGGCGACTTCCACATCTTCTTCAGCTTGAATTCTTCGACGCGCTGCTCGTCGGGCGTGATCGTCGCGCATTTCACGCCGACGCCGTGTTTCTTGATGGCATTGGCCGCCTCGATGGTCACCTGGTCGTTGGTGGCGTCGCGGTGCTCGACGCCGAGGTCGTAATATTCAAGCTTCAGATCGAGATAGGGGTGGATCAGCTTGTCCTTGATGAACTGCCAGATGATGCGGGTCATCTCGTCGCCGTCGAGTTCGACGACCGGGTTCGCCACCTTGATCTTCGCCATGGAAAGAATGCCTCATTGTTGGGATCGGAACGGCCTTGCCCGCATGGCTTTCGGCCGGGGATGGGCCCGTATATCAAAGCATTTTTGGCCGCGCAAACGGCGATCCGCGCGGGCGTGCTTCACCATCGCCATCGGCCACTCTTTGTGAAAGCTTCATTTTCGCGGCCGGATATGGCAGGGGACGCTGAAATGCCGCAAACAGCAGTTCATTGACAGCCATGCAAGCCAGCAACGACCTCCCTCCTGCCGCAGGCCCGGCGATCATCCTGGTCGAGCCGCAGCTCGGCGAGAACATCGGCATGGTCGCGCGCGCCATGGCGAATTTCGGTCTGTCTGAGCTGCGCCTCGTCAATCCGCGCGACGGCTGGCCGAGCGAAAGGGCGCGCGCTGCCGCGAGCCGGGCCGACCATGTGATAAATGCCGCTAGGGTATTTGACGATTTGGCCTCGGCGGTCGCCGACCTGAATTTCGTCTTCGCCACCACGGCGCGCGCACGCGATAATTTCAAGCCGGTGCGCGGACCGGTCGAGGCGGGCAGGGCGCTAAGGGCGCGCCAGCAAGCCGGACAGCGCACCGGCATCCTGTTCGGCCGCGAGCGGTTCGGGCTCTACAACGACGAGGTTGGCCTGGCCGACGAGATCGTCACCTTCCCGGTCGATCCCGCCTTCTCCTCGCTCAATATCGCCCAGGCGGCCCTGCTGATGTCCTATGAATGGATGAAGTCCGGCCTGGAAGATGAGACGAAAACCAATTTTTCCAGCCCCGACATGATGCCGGCGACCAAGGAACAATTGCACGGCCTGTTCGCGTATCTGGAAGGCGCGCTCGAAGCGCGCGGCTATTTCCGCCCGGCGCCGAAGAAGCCGAAGATGGTCGACAATCTGCGCGCGGTGCTGACGCGCGCCGGCTTCGCCGAGCCGGAACTCAAGGTGCTGCGCGGCATAATCTCATCGCTGGACAGGTTTTCGCCGGCCATGCCGCGCGGCGACGGATCGCCGGCCGATGATCCAAGGCGGCTTCCGGCGGCGGCCGCACGCGCCGCGAAGGCGACAGACAAAGACCAGGCTTAAACACGAGTAACCGAATGTTATTTGGTGCGGTCCATCATTTTAGGATGATGGCCTTCGAATGTGACCATCTTCCTGACGTGGTCCCCAGCCTCTCTCGCAATCCCAGCCTTCCCTCGCGACTCAAATGACAATGACCGATCCCTCAAGCGCCCGCCCGATCCTGATGTTCGATTCCGGCATCGGCGGCCTGACGGTTTTGCGCGAAGCGCGCGTGCTGATGCCCGACCGCCGCTTCGTCTATGTCGCCGACGATGCGGCTTTCCCTTATGGCGCTTGGGAGGAACCGGCACTGAGGGCGCATATACTGGAGCTGTTCGGCAAGCTGCTCGACCGTTTTTCGCCGGCCATCTCGGTCATCGCCTGCAATACCGCTTCGACGCTGGTCATCGATGCGTTGCGTGAGAGATTTCCCGGCCACCCTTTCGTCGGCACGGTGCCGGCGATCAAGCCGGCAGCGGAACGCACGCGCTCCGGGCTGGTTTCGGTGCTGGCGACGCCCGGCACCGTCAAGCGCCAGTATACGCGCGACCTGATCGGCAGATGGGCGCAAAAATGCCATGTCCGCCTGGTTGGCAGCGATAATCTGGCGGGGCTGGCCGAGGTTTATATGCGAGATGGCTTTGTCGATGAAGAAGCGGTGCGAACCGAGATCGCGCCGTGCTTCGTCGAACATGATGAGCTGCGGACCGATATCGTCGTGCTTGCCTGCACCCATTATCCGTTTCTGGCCAACCGCATGCGCAAGACAGCACCTTGGCCGGTCGATTGGCTAGATCCCGCCGAGGCGATCGCACGGCGGGCGCTCTCGCTGCTCGCGGGCACCGAGGCCAGGAATCGCGGCGAGGCGTTGCCGGAAGGCGCCGACCTTGCTGTCTTCACGTCGAAGCGGGTTGATTTCCCGACTCGCCGCCTGATGCAGGGGTTTGGGCTGGCGATTTCCTGATATCTGGGAACGTCACCCGGACCGGTGCGTTTTCCCTCATTGCAAGACGGGAGAAACGATCATGCCAGCCACTTCAAAAGCCCAGCAGAAAGCCGCAGGAGCGGCATTGTCCGCCAAGCGTGGCGAGACCAAAAAGAGTGAGCTCAAAGGCGCTTCGAAGGGAATGTACAAATCAATGAGCGAAAAGCAGCTCGAGGAATTCGCGGAGACCAAGCGTAAAGACCTGCCCGAGAAGAAATCAAAGCACTAGCCGCTCATCCGCACCCACACGGAGGGCGGGTCCGATTCCGCGGATGGCCGCGGTCCAGCACACAGCCCGCAGCGGGTCGGTTATCCGCCAGCCGCAAGCTTGACACCGGTTAAATCTCCGTTTAATCAGCCCACCAACACCGGGCCGCAACGCCCGGTGGTTTCTTTTATGTGCGCAAGACGGTTGGGAAGTGCTCTTTTTTCCCAGGTCTTGTGTAAATGACGTGTCCCGTGGGTTTTCCGCCGCGTTGCGTGGGAAAACCCTGTCAGGTCTCGAAAACGGGGGCCAGAGGAGGGCGCGTTTCCTTCACCCGGACCATGAGGTTCCGGGTGTGTTGTTTTGAAAGGGAATGCGATGAGCAAGCGCGAATCCGCGAAATACAAGATCGACCGCCGTCTCGGCGAAAACATCTGGGGCCGCCCGAAATCCCCGGTCAACAAGCGCGAATACGGTCCCGGCCAGCACGGCCAGCGCCGCAAGGGCAAGCTTTCCGATTTCGGCCTGCAGCTTCGTGCCAAGCAGAAGCTGAAGGGTCACTACGGCGACGTTTCGGAAAAGCAGTTCCGCAAGGTCTATGAAGAGGCGGATCGCCGCAAGGGCGACACCTCGGAGAACCTGATCGGCCTGCTCGAGTCGCGTCTCGACGCGGTCGTCTACCGCGCCAAGTTCGTGCCGACCATTTTTGCCGCTCGCCAGTTCGTCAATCACGGCCACATTAATGTCAACGGCAAGCGCGTCAACATCGGCTCATACCGCTGCAAGCCGGGCGACGTCGTCGAAGTGCGCGAAAAGTCGAAGCAGCTGGTGATCGTCCTGGAATCAGTGGGCTTGGCCGAGCGCGACGTCCCTGACTATATCGAGGTCGACCACAACAAGATGACAGCGACCTTCGGTCGCATCCCCGGCCTATCGGATGTTCCTTTCGCCGTGCAGATGGAACCGAACCTGGTCGTCGAATTCTATTCGCGCTGATCGAACGCGCCGTCTGCGACAGCATCGAAGGCCGCCCATCGAGGCGGCCTTTTCTTTGTCCGGTTTTGGTCCGCCCAGCTTTTCTTTGTCAGCCATGCTAGAGCGATGTGCATCCGCTTGGACGCACAAAGTACGCTCTGGTTCGTTCTATTTGCGCATCACGCTTTTCGAAATCGATTTCGGTTTTCGGGCCGATGCGTTAATCCGGGCAGCAACAAGGACTTTGAGGCCGACGCGCCATGAACATGCTGCCAGACGCCAAAACACTCGAACCGATCGCCGATGCCGCAGGCGGCTTTCATCCGCTGTTTGCCGATGTGCCGTCCTCCGTCGAGTTCAACAAGCTGCGCAAGCGGCTGCTGCGCCTCGCCCGTCAGGCGATCGACGATTTTTCCATGGTGAAATCAGGCGATCGCTGGCTCGTCGCCTTGTCCGGCGGCAAGGATTCCTACGGCCTGCTCGCTTTGCTGCTCGACCTCAAATGGCGCGGGCTGCTGCCGGTCGACCTGTTGGCTTGCAATCTCGACCAGGGCCAGCCGAATTTTCCGAAACACATTCTGCCCGATTATCTCAACACATACGCCATTCCACACCGCATCGAATATCAGGACACCTATTCGGTGGTGACCGACAAGCTTCCCCAGGGCAGCACCTATTGTTCGCTGTGCTCGCGGCTCAGGCGCGGCCATCTCTACCGCATCGCGCGGGAGGAGGGCTGCTCGGCTTTGGTGCTCGGCCACCACCGCGAGGACATTCTCGAAACCTTTTTCATGAATTTGTTCCATGGCGGGCGCCTCGCCGCCATGCCGCCAAAACTGCTCAACGACGACGGCGACGTCATGGTGCTGCGGCCGCTCGCTTATTGCGCCGAGGCCGATCTCGAAAAATTCGCCGGCGCCATGAAATTCCCGATCATCCCGTGCGATCTGTGCGGCAGCCAGGACGGCTTGCAGCGCAATGCGATGAAGGCGATGCTCGACGACTTGGAAAAGCGCATGCCCGGCCGCAAGGACACGATGATCCACGCCATGACCAATGTGCGGCCTTCGCATCTGCTCGATCGCAAACTCTTCGATTTCGCCGCCCTCAACGAAACCCTTACACGGCAAGACGATCCCGATGACATTTGACGACACCGCGATCGACTGGCTTGCCAAGCTTCTGTCCGACGCCGCCATTGCCGAGATCATGCCGCGCTTTCGACGGCTGGATGAGGGCGAGGTCCGCCAGAAGACCTCGGCAGCCGACCTGGTGACGGAGGCCGACGTGAATGCTGAGCGGCTCATCACCGTGAGGCTGCGTGAGCGCTACCCCCAGGCGATGATCGTCGGCGAGGAAGCCTGCTCCGACGACACGGCGCTGCTCCAGGGCCTCGGCGAGGCCGATCTTGCCTTCGTCATCGATCCAGTCGACGGCACCTTCAATTTCGCCTCGGGCGTGCCGCTGTTCGGCGTGATGCTGGGCGTCGTCGTGAAGGGCGAGACCGTCGCCGGCATCATTCACGATCCCGTCGGCAAGGACTGGCTGATCGGCGCCAAGGGTGCTGGCAGCCACATACGGCATGCGCATGGCACTCTGGAGAAGGTGCATGTCGCCGAGCCTGCACCGATCTCGCAAATGACCGGCGCGGTGTCCTGGCAATACATGCCCGAGCCGGAACGGTCACGGCTGGCGCGCAACCAGACGAAATCCTTGTCGCAATTCGGCTATCGCTGCGCGGCTCACGAATACCGCCTGCTGGCGAGCGGCCACGCCCACTTCGTTGTCTACAACAAGCTGATGCCGTGGGATCATTTGGCCGGTGTGCTGATCCAAGCCGAGGCAGGTGGTTACTCGGCGCGTTTCGATGGCAGCGCCTATCTGCCTTGGCACGTCGGAGGTGGCCTTCTTGTCGCACCGGACGAAGAAAGCTGGCGCGAACTGCGCCGCGAACTCTGGGCGGAATAGGCCGTTTGGGATCGATCCGGTCCCAAGCGCAAGCCGATCATGTTCACCATCGACGCGGCCTAAACGCAGAAGAGCCTTGAAACGTTGTGCTAGGCGGCCTTCAATTCGATGCGCAAGGTGAAGAAGCTCGCCGAGGACTGGCGCCGAGCTGATGCATTCGCACGACATGGATAACTTCAAGGCCTACAGGACCGGCATGCAATTCTACGGCTGACCGCCGCCAATGCGGAGACAAAGACCATGCGCTATTTCGAACACGCCGAACCGGTCATCACGCTCACCGCAGGCCCGGTGAATGCTTATCCCGATGTGCTGCGCGCCCTCGGCCGCACCGTGCTCTACGACTACGACCCAGCGTTCCAGCTCCTTTACGAGGGTGTGGTCGACAAGGCGCAGAAGGCGATGCGGCTGTCGAACCGGCCGGTCATTCTCCATGGCGAGCCGGTCCTTGGCCTGGAGGCCGCCGCAGCCTCGCTGATCACGCCCGACGACGTCGTGCTCAACCTTGCCTCCGGTGTCTACGGCAAGGGGTTTGGCTATTGGGCCAAGCGCTATTCGCCGCAACTCCTCGAAATCGAGGTGCCCTACAACGAGGCGATCGACCCGCAGGCGGTTGCGGCAATGCTGGAAGCGCATCCGGAAATCACCATCGTTTCCGTCTGCCACCACGATACGCCGTCGGGCACCATCAACCCGATCGACGCCATCGGCGCGCTGGTTTCGGCGCATGGCGCCTATCTGATCGTCGATGCCGTATCGTCCTTCGGCGGCATGAAAACGCATCCTGAGGATTGCAAGGCCGACATCTACGTCACCGGCCCGAACAAATGCCTCGGCGCGCCTCCCGGCCTCACGATGATGGGCGTCAGCGAGCGCGCCTGGGCCAAGATGAAGGCAAATCCACTGGCGCCACGCGCGTCGATGCTCAGCATCGTCGACTGGGAGCATGCTTGGTCGAAGGACAAGCCGTTTCCCTTCACGCCGTCCGTCGCAGAGATGAACGGGCTCGACGTCGCGCTCGACCTCTATCTCAACGAGGGACCGGCAGCGGTGTGGGCGCGCCACGCGCTGACCGCCAGGGCCATGCGCGCGGGCGTCGCCGCCATGGGTCTGTCGATCTGGGCCGCCAGCGACAATATCGCAGCGCCAACCACGACTGCCGTCCGGACACCAGAAGACATTGATGAGAAGGCGCTTCGCCAGGCGGCGCGCGCCCGCTACGGCGTGGTGTTTTCGTCGGGCCGTGGCGAAACATTGGGCAAGCTGACACGTATCGGCCATATGGGCCCGACCGCCCAGCCGATCTATGCGATTGCGGCGCTGACGGCACTTGGCGGCGCGATGAATTCCTTGGGCCAGGAACTCGTGGTCGGCAAAGGCATCGACGCGGCGCTCGCCGTCATCGATGCCGACGTCTGAAGGGATTCAGGCGATGCGCTGATACTCGA
>NZ_RZSW01000151.1:0-11806 GCF_003997375.1 Mesorhizobium sp. M5C.F.Ca.IN.020.29.1.1
GTAGTGCTGGGCGTGGCCTACTGGCTGGCCGGCGTGCCGTCGCCGGTGACGCTCGGCGCCCTGACCGGCATCATGGCCCTGATCCCCGGCGGCGCACCGCTGTCCTTCACGCTTGTTTCGATCTATCTCGCCGCCAGCGGCTCGCCGATGGCCGGGTTGGCGCTGTTCATCTGGGGGAGCGTCGAACTGTTCATCGTCGACAAGACATTGCGCCCGAAACTGGTCGGCGGCCCGATAAAGCTGCCGTTCCTGCCGACCTTTTTCGGCCTGATCGGCGGCGTCAAGACGATGGGCTTTCTCGGCCTGTTCATCGGCCCGGTGCTGATGGCATTGCTGGTCGCGATCTGGCGCGAATGGCTGCGCGAGGTGGAATTGGCCGACGAACTCGCCCCCGCAGCACCGGCGGAGATGGAAGGGTCGCCGCCGCAAATCGAAATCGTTGCCGAGAAGAAGTCTCAGGCCGGGTGACTGACCGCAAGGCTTGCGCGGCGCTTGCGCCCCTCATGCAGCTGCCACAGCGAATGGGCGACCAGCGTGACGATCAGGATCGCGCCGCCGATCAGGCTGTTGCGCGACGGCGTCTCGGCAAAGATCATCCACATCCAGACCGGCGCCAGCACGGTTTCGAGTAGATAGAACATCGCCACTTCCGGTCCCGAAATATATTTCGGCCCGTTGGCGAGGCAGAAGAACGAGATCGGCATGATTACGGCGCCGTTGAAGATGATCCACCACGGCGCGTTCACCTGAAGGCCTTCGCCTGAGACCATGAACAGTGCGACGGCCAGGGGCAGGATCACGCCGACCAGCGATGTGAACCCCATGTCCTTGCCGCTGGCGCGCGAGATGGTGATGGCCAGCGAGATGAAGAAAGCCGAGCACAGCGCCATGAGATCGCCGAACAGGTGCCCGGTGCCGATCGAATCGCCGACGATGATCGCGACGCCGACAATCATGACCAGCATCGCGGCCACCGTGACCAGTCGTGGCCGCTCCTTCAGGAACAGCCAGGACAGCAGTGCCGCGAACACGGTGTTGAAGGCCAGGATGAAGACCAGATTGGCGGTCGTGGTATAATAGATGCTGGTGACGAAGGTGACCGAGGTCAGCCCATAGCATATCGCGACAACGAGCCCCGACCAGCCGGGGACGAGCTGCGGCGCGTTCCTGCTCAGCGAGCGCCAGACGGCCCAGACGATCAGCGCCGCGACCAAGGTGGTGCCCGTGCGCAGCAGGAGGATCGTCCACGCGCCGCCGTCGGCGAGCCGGATCAGTGGAATGTCGATGGTCAGCATCAGCCCGCCGATGGCGGTGATGAGAAGGCCCTTCTGGTGATCGTTGTGGGACGACATGGCAATTCTCGCAATGATGTGGAGGCAGGCGCAAAATTGGCCCAGCGTCTGTCGTTCCAGCCAAGCGGCCGAAAACCAGCGGCATCCTCCTTGAAACAGTTTTAAGGATGGTTGGCGAAAGGGCGGATCAGCGCGAAACCGCTTCGTGGTCGTAGCGTTCCCAGCCTTTCGGGCCGAGATGCTCCTGCGGCATGAAGCGCATCTTATAGTTCATCTTGCGCGAGCCGTTGACCCAGTAGCCGAGATAGACATGGGGCAAGCCCATCGCCCTGGCGCGGGCGATGTGGTCGAGGATCATGAAGGTGCCGAGCGAGCGGTCCTCGAAGTCCGGATTGAAATAGGAATAGACCATCGACAGGCCGTCGGCCATCTTGTCGGTGAGCGCCACCGCGATCAGCTCGCCCTGGCCCTTGCCGGTGATGAAGCTGTCGGGGCCGCGGCGCCGGTATTCGATGACCTTGGTATCAACATGGGTGTCCTCGACCATCATGGCGTAGTCGAGCACCGTCATGTCGGACATGCCGCCGCGGCGATGGCGGGCATCGAGATAGCTGCGGAACAGCGAATACTGCTCGGTGGATGGTTGCGCGTCGTGCATGGCGCCGATGAGGTCTGAATTGTGCTGTATCACCCGCTTCATGTTGCGGCTGGCAGTGAATTCCTGGGCCAGGATGCGTACCGAAACGCAGGCGCGGCAGGTCTCGCAGGCCGGCCGGTAGGCGATGTTCTGCGATCGCCGGAAGCCGCCTTGCGTCAATAGGTCGTTCATCTCCGGTGCCTTGTCGCCGACCAGATGCGTGAACACCTTGCGCTCGAACTGGCCCTCAAGATACGGGCACGGCGACGGCGCGGTCAGGAAGAACTGCGGCGACTGGGTAGGATGGTGCGTCATCGAACCTTGGAAACACTCCTGCGAATCATACCTTTGGCGCGCACGGCGAAAAATTCAACAGGATTGTGAAGGCGTGGGTGATCGGAAGCCGTCACTTTGCACACAAATGCGCGCGGGACTCGTAAAAAAGCTGTTTCAGCGGTCACTGCGGCTGACCACCGTGCCCAGCAGCAGGTCGTGCAGCGTGCGCTTGCGGTCGGCAAACAGCGACACCAGAAGGACCAGCGGCGTCAGGATGACGTTGCCGGCCCAAAACAGCACCGAATGCACCACGGCCGTCAGCCCGTCGATGCGGGTGCCGTCCAGACGGTCGAGCCGGATCCCCATCATCTTCATGCCTGTCGTGGCCTGGTCGGCGCTGCCGAGCGTGTTCCAGATGTAGAGGATGGCGACGGCCGGCACGAGGACGGAAAACAGCATCCAGCCGAGGCCGAGCGTCAGAATCCCGAGCAAGAACACCAGGATCGCGAACGGGATGGTGAGCAGCGCGACGATGCAATAGTCGATGATGAAGGCGAGGACACGCCGCCTGCGCACGCCATCATAGGCCCTGATATCATCGAGCCTGGTGGTGATGATTTCGCCGTCGAGAACGCGCGCGTTCATGTCATTCCTCGTAATCAGGCCCGGGATAGGGTGCGGGCCGCCTGGTTTTGAAATGGTGAAGTCTTGCTGCGGAATCAAGATCAAGCCTTTCCGCGACATGCGGTGGGAAGCAGCGCCGGGCACAGCCCGAATCGGTTGAATTTGGAGCGCCGATGGCGTTAGCTTGCTGCAGCGCAACAAAGCGCAGGCGAGGGCGACATGGACTACGACATGCTGGTCATCGGCAGCGGCCCTTCCGGGCGCCGCGCCGCAGTGCAGTCGGCCAAGCTCGGCAAAGCCGTGCTGGTGGTCGACAGGGGCCGGCGGCTTGGCGGTGTCTCCGTGCACACCGGCACCATCCCGTCGAAGACGCTGCGGGAAACTGTGCTCAACCTCTCCGGCTGGCGCGAGCGCGGCTTCTACGGGCGCGGCTACCGGGTCAAGCAGGACATTTTGGTCGGCGATCTGATCGAACGCCTGCACAAGACGCTCGATCACGAGGTCGAGGTGCTGCAGCACCAGTTCATGCGCAACACGGTCAAGAGCGCACGCGCCGCTGTCAAGTTTCTCGGTCCCAACAGAGCGAGCCTGACGACGGACACGGGCGACTATAGCGAAGTCGGTTTTGCGCATGCGCTGATCGCGGTCGGCACCCGCCCGCACCGGCCGCGCGACGTGCCCTTCGACAAGACTCGTGTCTTCGACAGCGACGAGATGCTGGAGCTCGAGCGCCTGCCGCGGACACTGACGGTGATTGGCGCCGGCGTCATCGGCGTGGAGTACGCGACGATCTTTTCGGCGCTCGACGTGCCGGTGACGCTGGTCGAACCGCGCAACACCATCCTCGATTTCGTCGACCGCGAGATCGTCGACGATTTCATCCATCAGATGCGCGACCGCGGCATGACGATCCGGCTGGGCAGTGCGATCAAGGAGATCGCCTCGAAACCGGACTATGCCGAGGTGACGCTTGCCGACGGCCGCACCATTCGCTCGGAGATGGTGCTTTATGCCGCGGGGCGCACCGGCAATGTCGGCGCGCTCGGTCTGGACGTGGTCGGCATCGAGGCTGATTCCCGGGGCCGCATCAAGGTCGATCCGCAGACCTTCCGGACCAGTGCGCCGAACATCTATGCCGCCGGTGACGTCATCGGCTTTCCGAGCCTCGCCTCCACCTCGATGGAACAGGGCAGGGTGGCCGCCTGCCATGCCTTCGGCGTGCCCTTGCCGCCGCCGCCGGAAACCTTTCCCTACGGCATCTACGCCGTGCCGGAAATCTCGACCGTCGGCCAGTCCGAGGAGCAGGTGCGCGAGGGTGGCGGCGCGTATGAGGTCGGCGTGGCGCGCTTCCGCGAGACCTCGCGCGGCCATATCATGGGCGTCAACACCGGCTTCCTGAAGCTTCTGTTTTCGATCGAAACGCGCCGGCTGCTCGGCGCGCATATCGTCGGCGAGGGCGCGACCGAACTGATCCATATCGGCCAGGCGGTGATCAATCTCGGTGGCACCGTCGATTTCTTCGTCAACAACACCTTCAACTATCCGACGCTGGCCGAAGCCTACAAGATCGCCGGGCTGGACGCCTGGAACCGGATGGGGCGAGGGTAAAATCTCGGCTCATCGATTTGCCTGCGCGATGACCGTTGCCGGGCCTGCCAGCCATTGCCTGACGATTTCAGCATCCCGATCGCCGATTTCGTGACCGGAGGCGACGGTGTGGGCGTCGACCTGGGCGCCATGCCGGCTGAGCAGTCCGACCAGCGCGAGTGCGAAGGGCCCGTAGGTCAGGTCGGCGGCGCCGGATATGATTGCCACCCGTGTCTTGCGGAGGTCCGCCGGCGGCACCTCGTCCAGCACGGGCATGGGCCGCAGCAACGCTGCTCGCGCGATGAGTTGCGGATGCAGCAGCATCACGCTTGAAACCAGGTTCGCGCCGTTGGAATAGCCGAGAAAAATCGCCCGGGAGAGGTCGAGGCCGTGGCGTTTCGCGGCTTCCGTGATGAAGTCAGCGAAAGCGGCCGCTTCCTTGCGGATGCTACCCTGTTCGAAGCGTATGGGCGAGATGCGTCTGAACCAGCGGAAACCGTCCTCCTGGGCGATACGGCCACGCACTGCCACCACCACCGCGTGCGGTGCGATTTGCTGCCCCAGCGCCACCAGCGTCGTCTCGTCGACACCGGATCCATGTAGAAGAAAAAGGCATTCGCCGGTTGGTTCTGCTGGTCTGTGGAGGCGATAGAAAAACGGCAGGTCGCGCCGCAAAAAGCCGTCTTCCGGAGGTTTTTCGGCCATACTTGCATCCTTTTGATTTCGCGTCGTTTTTGTTCATTTGCCGGCTTCAAAACGGAATATTTTCGGGCTCCTTCAAAGTTGATTGAACCGGGCGCATTTCCGTCCGTTTGTTCGCGATATGCTCCTGCGGGAGGAATCGAAGCGGTGCGTCGGGCGGTCGCATCGATCGCCGGCATGAACAACCAGCTTTGAGGCCTTTTATCGATGACCATGCCAAATTCGGAACGCGATACGCGTATCGATGTGTTCCGCGCTCTCGCTCTGCTAATCATATTTGTCGACCATGTCCCGGGCACGGTTTTCGAAACCCTGACCTACAAAAATTTCGGCTTTTCGGATGCCGCGGAAGCCTTCGTGCTGATCTCCGGCATGTCCGTTGCGCTCGCCTATGGCTCAAAATTCCAGACCGGAAACCGGCTCATGGCGATTCTGAAATTGTGGCGTCGCGCCGGTGTGCTCTATGTCGCCCACATCGTCACGACGATGGTGGTGGTGGCCATTTTCTGCGCGGCGGCGGTGTTCGAGAAGCGGCCGGACATGCTGACGCTGATCAACATCGAACCATTGATCAGGAACCCGCAGCAAGTGCTGATCGGCATCGTCACGCTTGGCCATCAGCTCGGTTACAACAACATCCTGCCGGTCTATGCGGTGCTGCTGCTGATGGCGCCAACCTTCCTGCTGTTCATCAGCTACAGGCCCGTGGCGGCGCTCGCGATATCGGGAGCTCTGTGGCTGGTTGCCGGGATCTATCAGATCGCGCCGCCGAATTATCCTGAGCCCGGCTTCTGGTTCCTCAATCCGCTGTCGTGGCAGTTCCTCTTCAACATCGGCCTGGCGAGTATGCTGCATATCAAGCGCGGCGGCACCATTCCGGTCAACCGTTGGCTGGTCGGCACGGCGGCGGTCTATGTCGCGGCGGCATTGATTTGGGTGCACAGCCCGCTATGGGGGCACGTGTCGTGGCTGAACCTGCCGGTGGTGCTGACCGGCTTCGACAAGACATTCCTGTCGCTGCCGAGGCTGGTCCACATCCTGGCGGTGAGCTACCTGATTATGGCCTTTCCTTCTGTCTCGAACCTGTTCCGCACCAGTCGCGACCATCCGCTCGCCATATTGGGCAAACGTTCGCTGCCGGTTTTCATCGCCGGCACGGTGATCGCTATGGTGGCGCAGGTGATGAAGCTGATCAACCCGGGCGGGTTTGCCTATGACAGTTTGCTGATCGCCGCCGGAATCGCCATGCAGTTCGCGCTCGCTTATTATCTTGAATGGCTGTCGGGTATTGGACAGTCCGGTAAGAGCAAGCCGGTCCGTAGCGAGGCGCCGCCTGCCCATACGCCCTTCGGTGTGGGGGCCATGGCGACTAGCAATCCGTAAGCGTCCGGGTTCAAGCTGTTTTGGGCGGCGGTCCGGAAGATGCCCTGACGACAAGCTCGACGCCGAGCGTCTCACGCCGCACCGTGCCGTCGAAATCAAGGATCGTTCGTGCCGCCCGGCGGCCGATCTCGGCGATCGGCTGGGCGATCGTGGTGAGCGCAGGATCGCAAAGCGCCGCGTCCGGCACGCCATCGAAGCCGACGATGGAAACGTCGCCGGGAACCGAGAGGCCACGTGCCTTCAGCCACTCGATGGCGATCATGGCGATCCTGTCCGACATCGCCAGGATGGCGGTGGGCGGCTCGGCCGAGGCGAATACCGTTTCGAGGCCCGCTCTGGTGCTGGCCTCGTCGTTCTCGGTCTCGAAGACCGGTACACTGGCTGTATCCACGCCGAAGCGGGAGAGCTCCTCGAAATAGCCTGCATAGCGGTCGCGTGTTCCCGTGTAGACCGCCGAGCGGACCTGCTCTGGTGTGACCAGACCGGTGCGGCCGTCGGCGAGGGCAAGCGACAGCACGGCGAAACGGCGATGACCAAGCTCCGCCAGATGGCGTGCCGCCATGCGAGCGCCGACGACATTGTCGACGCCGATCGCCGAGACGGTGTCGTCCTCGGAACCGAGCTCGAGCGCCACGAAGGGGAGCTTGCGTTCGCGCGTCAGCTCGACGAGGCGCGGACCTCCCTCGATGCAGAAAAGAATGAAGCCGTCGACCAGGGCGCTCTGGATGTTCCAGGCAAGCTTCTCCTGGTTGCCGGCCGATACCAGCGCGATGCCGGCGCCGGTGGCGTCACATGCCTCGGAAATCCCGGCCATCATCGCGCGGGCAAAGGGGTCGTCGAAGAAATAGGCGAGGGGCTCGGTCGTGGCGACGCCGATCGCGTTGGCCTTGCCGGCGCGCAGCAGCCGGCCCTTGGGGTCGGGCCCGGCATAACCCAGCGCCTCGGCGGCCGCCTTGACCCGTTCGCGGACCTCCTCGCGCACGATCTCAGGGCGGCTGAACACGTTGGAGGCGGTGCCGTGCGAAACCCCGGCGGCCTTGGCGATGTCGGCCAGCCGGATGGGTCTTGTATTGCTTTCGGTGGATGACGCCATTTTTGCCTCCAGACTCCTCTCTATCACTTTCGTTGGATCGATTCAAATTTTTGCTTGACATTGGTGCGGTTGGGCGTATCTTTGAATCGATCCAAGCCCGATGCCACTTGTCGGTTGGATCGATTCAGGAAGGAGACAGCCATGCACCCCGTCAACTATCTTTTCGAAGACATCTATCGCAACGACTGGAGCATAACCTCGAACGCGGTGACCCGGGACACGGCGCGGCAGGGCCGGCCCGTGGATCCGCGATCTGCGTTTTCTCGTGGAGCGCAAGCGGAGCTGATCGGCACGGCATTTTCGGGTCTCTCGATTGGATCGATTCAAGTCAAAAAAGGAGCCTAGCCATGCATCCGATCAATCATCTGTTCGAAGACATCTATCGCAACTATTGGGGCATCTCGCCGGCCATCGATAGGCCGGAGCGGCGCCGCCTGACCAAGCCGGGTGCACGCAATCGCGACCTGCCGGTCCGGTCCGAACGGCAGGATTGGTCATCGTCTGACTGATCGTCGTTTGGCGGAAACGGGCCCCGGCCGTTTGCCCGCAAGCGCCATCTCAGGAGCGCGGGCGCATGAGCGCCGAGGTTGCAACCGCCAGCCAGCCGGCGATGAGCAGGGTGCCGCCGATCGGCGCCGACATCGGGAAAAGCCGCGAGCCGAGAAAGTCACGGGCGAGGAGATCACTGCAGAACAATACAAGCCCGACAAGAAGGACAAGGCTTGCGCTTCGCAGGATCCGGTTTGCGCCGACGTGGCCGACGGCAAGAAAGACCGGCGCATGCATGAGCAGGAAGGACGCGGCCGTGCCGACGAAAGCGCCGCCCAGGTGCGCGGCCGCGGCGGAGAGTGCCACGCCGGCCGCGCCGCACAGGCCGCCAGTGAAAATGAGAATGCGGCCACTGCCGCTTGCTGGCTGCTCGGCCGTGCTCATGTCTCTGGTCTCCGTCAAGTAATGATAGCTCGCGAACGGTGTCACGACTTGCCCGCCTGCACCAGCATGTCGCGCGCGCGTCGCGACTGGACCACCCAGTTATACGCAGCTCCGCCTGCCATCAGCACGGATGTGCCGAGAAACACCGCGCTCATCCCGAAATGACCGCCGACGAAGCCGCCGAGCAGTGGTCCGGCGACCTGTCCGACATATTGCGCCGAGATCGATAGGCCGAGCACATTGCCGCCGACGCCGTCCGGAACATTGTGGCGGATGACGCTGGTGATGCAGGGCAAAAGACCGCCAAGCGCCAGCCCCATCAGGAAACGCAGGCCGACGAGCTGCCAGCCCTGCGTGACGAAGGCTTGCGGGATGAGCAGCAGTGCCGAGACGGCAAGCGCCCCAATGATGACGTTCCAATGGCCGACGCGGTCGGCGAGTTTTCCGAGACGCGAGGCCGACAGAATGGCGCCAAGTGCTGCCGCCGACATGACGACGCCGGAGATCAGCGTGACGCGGCTTTGATCCTCTATGAGCTGTTGGACGTAGACCGTGATGATCGGCTCGATCGACATTGTGGCGAAGCTCAACAGCGTGCCGGTCGCCAGCATGGCGACGACCGGGCGCTTGTCCGAGATTTGCGACCAGCCGCGTTTCGGCTTCTCAGTCGATGCTGATTTGTCGGCTACCGGGCGAGGGTTCTCCTCAATGAGAAAAGTCGTTGCCAGGAACGCCAGGAAAATGACGCCGCCGGCGAGCAGGAAGGTTGCGCGGATGCCGATCAAAGGCGGCAGCGCGCCGCCGAGCAGGGGGCCGACGAGGGCGCCTGCGGTGATGCCGGCCGACAGCACGCCAAGCGCCCAGCCTGACCGGTCCTTCGGCGTCTGCATGGCGACGAGAATGGTCGAGCCCGAGGAATAGCCGCCGGCGAAACCGATCAGCAGGCGCAGCAGCACCAATTGCCAGACAGTCTCCACCATGCCGGTCAGCGACATGCAGACGGCCATGCCGAAACTGGCACGCACCAGCATCAGCTTGCGGCCGTAGCGGTCGCCCAGCCGTCCCCACAGCGGCGCCACCAGCGCGGCGGCGAAGAACGTCGCGCCATAGGCGATGCCGGACCACTGCACGATCGCCGCGTGCCCCTCGGCACCCAACTGCTCGACGTAAAGCGGCAGGAAGGGCAACAGCAGCGTCATCGCGACAAGCGTGCTGAACGAGCCGGCAAAGCACACGGCGAGATTGCGGCGCCAGTGGATGTTGTGGGCGCCTTGCGTGGCAGGGGTGGCGTCTTGCGGCATGTCCTGTCCTGTCCGGCAAGTCTGTCGGCGGCTTGCTGCAGATACCGTTTTGGGATACCAAATTGGTATCCGTCATGGACGCAAGCTCGACGGCTGTCAATGCGGCGCTCTCAACGCTGAGCAGCGACCAGATATCCAGAACAAATAGCCAGAACGGAACACCATGTCGCAGATGCAGAATGTCGAAAAACACCTTCGCGGAATGATCCTCGGCCTCGAGATCGGCCCGGGCGAGCGGCTGACGGAGCGCTGGATCGAAAGCCGCTTCGGGGCCTCGCGTACGCCGGTCAGGGCAGCATTGCTGCGGCTCGAGACGGAAGGTCTGGTCTGCCGCGACGGGCGCGGCTGGACGGTATCGCCGATCAACCTCACCGAGCTCGAGCAGATCGCCGTTTACCGCGAGGCGGTCGAGGTGGCGGCGGTCAAGCTGACTTGTGCCTTGGAGGAGAGGAGCGCCGTCGACGTCATCGAAGCGATGCTGGACTCCTGTGACGCCGGCACCCCGCGCGAGGAATGGCATCGCGTCGGCATGGATTTTCACATCAAGCTGGCACGCCTGTCCGGCAACGAGTTCCTGCTCAGGGCGGTTCGCGATGCCATGACGCGCCTGTCACGCGCCCGTTGGCTGGAGGTGCGCGACGAGGCGGCACTCGGGCGTGCCTGGGCCCAACACCGTGCCATTCTGGCAGCGGTGCGGACCGGCGATGCCGATGAGGCGGCACGGCGGCTTTCGGCCCATATCGTCGGCAGCCGCGACCGGCTGGTGATGTCATTGCACAATGACCGGCGCGGCCTGCGCGCCAGGGGATTTGCCGTCGTCGCGGCGTGATTGCGGAGGCAACACTTTCGCCCTCGCTTCGCGGGCGCCGATGGCATAAGAGCGGCGATGGAAAACAACCGATTTGAAACACCCGTGACCGTCAAGTCGGGCGCGGAGGGAACCACTCAGCTCTTGCGTACCGTCCGCGAGGCTTCCGATTACCTCCTCAACAGCTGGCCCGGCAAGCGCAGTCCAAAGCATCGCGAAGCGCTGCAGGCCTGCCATGATGCGCTGGCCGGCGACAAACCGGCGATGACCGCAAGGCGCGCCTTCATAGCCGCCGCGCGCGAGGTGAACGTGTTCGTCAGCGACAAGGCGCCGGCCTGAAGACGCAGCGGGATTCCTAGGCCAAATCCGATCCGCCTCGCGGGCCGGATGCGTTTTACTCTGCCGTTTCCGTTTCGGTCTCGGACGTGGTCTCGTCTTCGGGTTTCGAACGTTCCTTGGCTGCCACCTTGGCCGCCTGCTTTTCCGCCTTCTTGGCGGCCTTCTGCCGGTCGCGTTCCCTGCGTTCCTGGCCGTAATTCGGTGCTCGCGCCATACCTCTTCCTTTCACAATCCCAAGGTTCTTAGCCCTGCCTAGGAGCATTGGGCTCCAAACACAACACCGCAAAGAGCGATCGGCTCCATACACAGCCGGCAGGCTAGCTGAACACGGTTCTGTGGCTTGCAAGAAGGTCGGCACAATGGTGTAGGAGGGGCCCGGGGGCAAATCACAAGCCTTTATCAAGTGACCGATGGCCACCCTTCAAAGAAACGTACAGAAGCTATTCTACTATGCGCGCAATGCCGTACGCGATGTTGCACCGCAGGCGCTGTTCCGCCGCAGGCTCGCCGGGCTGCTCGATCAGGCCAGGCTTTCGGATGGATCGGTCCGCGCGCGTCTCAATTATTGCAATAGGTTGCAGGACCCTTTCGCGCCGAGCGCCGGCGCCGTGCCGGTCAGCCTGCTGCCGAGAGGCCGGAGCATGTATTACTACGATCTGAAGGAATTTGCCCGCTACTTCGATCCCGATTTGCGCATCGACTTCGAATTCGGCGACGTCATTGAAGTGCCTGCGATGCCGTCGATCGTCAAGGATCGGCCGATCGCCGGCGACAACAAGAACGGGGTCCTGTTCAAGCTCAACAAGTTCCGCCACTTCCACATGCCCGCCG
>NZ_RZSW01000152.1:0-11790 GCF_003997375.1 Mesorhizobium sp. M5C.F.Ca.IN.020.29.1.1
ATTGTGCAAATAAGGAAAAGTGAAGCGTTTGAGGATATCCGCCTCCGTTAAGCAGTGTCTCTTGGCTCTTTATTGCCAGAATGCGGCTGTTTCGGCCCACTGGGCACTAAACGTGAGAATGTGTTCGCTCAGGCTTTCAAGTTAACTGGTCGACCGTGAACAATGAGCGGATTCTGGCGGCGATTGAAATCGGCCTGATCTGGAGCTCGGCGAGCAAAAGCCTAAAAAGCTGCCTGAGCCAGTTGAGCAGGAGCAAGAAGTTGTAGCCGGCCGCGGCCAGGATCGCGTTGTTGGCATCGCCCTGCTCGTGAGCGAGGTAGTTGCGGCCATCCGGCGTTCGGCCTTCATGTGGCCGACGACCGGTACGATCTCGGCGCGGCGTTTCTCTCGCGCTGCGCATCGTCCCAAACTGGAGCCTCGGCCCGACCATGCGAGCTACTCGCGCAGCGGATGGAGATGGGAGCCGACGAAATTCGGATTGAGGGGTCAAGGCAAAGCTCCCTCCAAGCGCTTGTGGCGTCTGGAGGAAGCTAAGGAGTAGAAACGGCGACGGCCAGCCAGGGAAGTACCGCCCCACTATTGTTGTGGAGCTGGCAAGGGGAAGCCGGGTGAGCATCTTCGCTGGAGCGACGCCCACGCTGGTTACAGCAGCGTTGAAGGCGCTCGGGTGATCCCGCCCGGCGCGCGGGTGTGGCTCTCGATGGGCCACACCGACATGAGGAAGGGTATGCGGGTCTTTGCTGGTGCAGCAGCACCTGGAGCGCGATCCCCACGGCGGCGATCTGTACGTTTTCCGCGGACCCTTAGATTCAAAAAATCTAGTTATGCTGTGCCAGCAGACAGAACTCCAAGGCTTGACATGCTGGGCACCAGCAGTACCGAAACGCCGCGAAAATTAATGAAACTTGAGAGTTTCAAGTTATCAGCTTCATGGTTCTCGCGCCGAATTGGAAATGAGGTGTCGGCCCCAGATTTTGATCTGTTGCCAAACAGGGCGTCTTGCATCAGTTCCGAGTATGGCTTTCGGTGGAAATGCTCGGCGAAGCCTGTGCGCTGCATCCAGCGAAGAACGGTGTAGAACTGCTCATTCACGCGAGCGCACAGAAATGTGCCGACAATACCGCGCTCTATGCCGTCGTCCGATATGCCCTCGAAGGGAGGGCCGTAGCTGAACCCGCGACGAATAAATTTTGGCGGGCCGTTGGGGAATCGGCTTCTGTTAGGAAATGTTAACTCGTCGTCGCGAGCGTTTACGATCCGAATATGTGCGGACAACGGGCAGCGAACCCCATTCGGATCATCAGCGAACCCAAAGTGGTCATCAAGGTCCGCGGTAGCCGGAGGCGCCGTTGGATGCCGCGCCAGCGGCGAGCCGTCCGGCCAGCGTCCCATCATCTTGGCCGCAAGCCAATCCCGGCGATGTTGTGGCGACACGATTCCGTCACCCGCCGCCGCATTATTGTCCAAGAACCGGTTAAAGGCCGCAACGTCCTGGTGGATCCAGGCCAAGCAGGCGAACGACCCGTCGCGGGCGAAGTCCTGCCAGGGCCCTGCACTCTGCGGCGAAACCTTGTAGCCGGGGCTGGGATATCCCATCACGAATTCCCGGAAGTTGGTGGTTCCCTGCACCTTCCCATCGTCCCAGTCCACCACGGGTGCCGTAACACCGTCGCGATAGCCGAAGTGAAGCACGCCACCGTCTGGACGCCGCCCGCTGAGCGCGCCGTTGCTGAAGGCGTTCAGCCTTAATTCTATGAGACCTGAAGTTTTTGCTGACTGGCGAAGATCAGACAGCGTCCTTGCCGCTTGGCCGTCATCATCGAATGCGGCATAGACCGCCATATGGATGGCGTCGCTCCCGAACCGGCCATCCCACCAAAGCTCCGGCGCGCTGGCGCCGATAAAGCCAAGCTGCTCCCGCACGGCCGGGTGATGTGGCGTCTGGTCAGTGAACCCGAAATCCAGCTCCAGCCGACCGGTCTCGGTATCAAGCGCTACGTGATCGGCCAGCAGCACGCGCAGTCCGAGCCAGGTAAAGCCGAAATTCAGCACTGGTCCAGCGAGCCTTAGCGGATCCTGAGCCCCGTGCGGCGTATGGGCGAGCCATCTTGCGACAAACCGCTGCGCGCGTCGTCCGTCCTCGATACCGAAAAGCAGCACTGCGTAGTGGGATTGGTGGTAGCGGTGGACGAGGAGGCCCTGCAGGTTTGATAGTCGGGGCTTCATCACGGACGTACACCGCTCAACATTCCAGCCTCCTTGCTCACTGGTTCGCGGCTTGACCCCTGACCAAAATTATCCGGCGTGAACGAGCGCGTCCTGCAGTGTTCGGACGGTTTTGTGGTCATAGGCAGAAAACAGCCATCCCGCGGGGCTGCCCGAGAAATCGAGCGCACCATCGGTCGCCATGCCCAGGCTGTGAACGTTATGCTTTTTTGCGTAGTCCCAGAACTTGTTAGTGTCGTTGACATCGGGCGCCTCTTCGGCGAGCGCAAAAATCGCGGCGAACACCGGGGTAAGCTTATCCCTAAAGAATTCGGTATATTCCTGATGATCGCCCTCGTATTCGGTGATCACCTGGATATACTTGTCATCGATAACTAGAACGCGAGCGAAGTGAACGATCCGGGATTCCTTGAGGGCCCTCTCAATTTCAGGCTGAACCGTATTTGCGAAGTTCTCCGCAAGTCCCCTCAACATGTCTTTCGAGGCGCGGTCCTGTTTCAACGGCAATGTGAGATTCAACGCATGCGTCATGCAAGCTCCTCCGGACTTCCTAGACCCCAGCTGACGATCATGCGCTTTACGGGATGATTTGGAAAGCCATACATTTGGCAATCTGAAGGTCAGATATCAGATTTATATGTCAGAGACATTTCTTCGCCGATTGCTGTCGATCTCATAGTATGATTATTTTGCGATATCGAACAGCACGAGGTTTGGGCGCGCGTTGTCGGCGTCACCTCGCAGTGTAGCCGCCTGACGTACGTTGGAGCTGTGAATGTCATTGAAGATTCTTGGATCCCCTAGTTAATACATGCCAGGCGGGACGACTTAGAGCTGCTTGAGACTGTGAGCTCGCCCTGATTGGACAGACCATCGACGCCGTTCGCGGGTATTTCGGCGTTGCAGATATAAACAGCCATAGCTCATGGCAAAGAACGAGGGCTGATCATGGCAAGGTCTCCATCCAAAAACAGAGCGGCAGTGCGCCGTCAGGGCGCCATCACGCCGCCCGAAACCGGGCACCCTCATCCTGATCCACTAACCACCGAGAAAGCGGAGGAGATGCTCGGCGGCGAACCCTCGCCATTGGACGCCGCGAACATCCCGGCCGATGCTGCGGCCAGCACGACGGAGACGCCCGGAGATTCGATCAAGATTGGCAATAGAACGTTCAGTGCCGCGCCGACGAAGCTCGGTGGTCGGACGCTCGACATTCTGCCTGACCTCCCGGACGTCCGCGACCGCATCTACCACCCGCGTCTGAGAGCGCTGAGCCCGAGCATCTATCCTCGCATTGCCTTCAAGGTGCGCGACCAGGGCGCTGCATCCAGCTGCACCGGCCATGCTCTGGCTCACGTGATAGACGGCCTGCTCCACCGGGAGAACCTGCTGACGACCCCGAAGCGGGTGAGTGCGCGCATGCTCTACGAAATGGCTAAGCGCAACGACGAATGGAATGGCACGACCTATTTTGGCTCAAGCGTCCGCGGCGCGGTCAAAGGTTTTTTTCGGAACGGCATCTGCAGTGAGGCGCTCGCCCCCGACGGCACCGAGGGCGAATGGACACTGACCTACGAGATGGCCAAAGAAGCGCGCGAAACCCGCCTCGGCGCATATTATCGCCTGCAGCCCGACCTTTCAGACTATCATGCCGCCCTTGAGGAGATAGGCGCGATCTATGCCTCCGCCCAAATACATACCAACTGGCAGAACCCGGGCGCTTGGCCGACGCAGGCTGGCGGTTCGTCAATAGAGCGCCAGATCAAGCCCGGCGGCGCCCCGGCGGGTGGCCACGCCTTCGTTATCGTCGGCTATGACGCGGAAGGGTTTTGGGTGCTGAATTCATGGGGGCCACAATGGGGCCGCAACGGCATGGCGCACTGGCTATACGAGGACTGGGCCGCCACAATGATGGACGGCTGGGTGTTACAGCTAGGTGTGCGCGCGCCCACGGCGTTCAGCGCCCTTCCGCGTGCGGTGCCGGCCGGTGCCACGACGCCGTACGTCGCCACCGGGCCAAACCGCGGTGACATCGTCGGGCACTTTATCAACATCGACGACGGCCGCTACATCACCAGCGGCCGCTACGCATCACCGAACGAACTTGAGATGAAAGAAACGGTCAAGCGGCTCGTGGATCCGAACTCCAACAAGGACCCCGGCGACGAAAATGGCAAGGGCTACGATCATCTCGTTATCTATGCGCATGGCGGCCTCAACACGCTCGACGACGAAGCGCACCGGATAGCCACCTGGAAGCGCAACGACATCTTCGCACGCAACAAAATTTATAACTTCCACCTAATGTGGGGTTCGGGCTTCGTCGACGAGGCTTTCGGGCGGCTTTCGCAAACCGAGACCGGGCGCGCGGGTGGCTTTCTCGGCGACCTGCTTTTTGAAACCATCGGCAAACCGTTCGGTAGCGCCGCGTGGCGCAACATGAAGCAGGATGCCAGCGCAGCGTTCACGCCGGACAGCGAGTATGACGGGGGCTTCCTCGGCCTTTCTCTGCTGCTGAAAGGCCTCGATAAGGCCGAGCGTCGCCCAAAGCTGCACCTCGTCGGGCACAGTGCAGGCGCGATCATGCTCGGCCAGTTCCTTGGCGCCTTGAAGCGTTTCAAACTGACGAACATGCAGCTAGGCAGTATCCATCTCATGGCACCCGCCTGCACAGTCGCTTTTTTTACAAAGTTTTACGGAAAGTACCTGACGGGTGACGGCGCGCTGCCGCTGGAGGACAAGATTTATCTCTATAACCTCAGCGGTCAGCTTGAACTGGAGGACAAGGTTGGCATCGGATCGCTGCCGGGCTACGGCCGGTCGCTGCTTTACCTAGTCTCACGTGCCTACGAGAATGAGGCGAATACCGCTCTAGCTGGAATGGAGCTATTTGCCAAGAAGATGCCCAAGTCGGAGCGGCTGTCCGTCAGCTATTCCAGAAGTGACGATACGAAATCGACAAGTCATGGCGGTTTCGACAATGACGCCTCAACGCTGACGACAATTATGTCGCGCGTGCTTGATGGTAAAGTCCCACGACCCCCCACGGCCAATGAACTGACGGGATACTGATCAGCACTCTTACGCTCAATCACCACTTTTGCCGGTTCAACAGCGGGCGCGAGCAGCCTGGAGGAATTGAAGGCGGGCTAGACGCTTGCTAGAAAGCGTGGGCAGGAGCTGTAGACCCGCGCCAGCAGGCGGAAGCGGTGACTGCGCCTCTCACTTGAGGCGTAGGATGATCAGGTCGCCATCTGCGCGATGATTGCCGCAGTACCAGCTTGTGCATGCGGGCCGGCGGGCTAAAAGTTAAGAGTGGTGCCTCCGACGCCTTATGGGATCGACGTAAGTCCCGTAGCGATTGTATCCACTTTGAACCCTGTACTAAACGAGCTTCTCTAACGGCGGGTCAACCGTCCAAGCTTCCATGGAGCGAATAACGATGTCGGCGCGTGCTCCAAGGCCATGGGTCGCCTCTATTTATAGAAATCGTGCGGCGCTAAGTCGTCTTTCCTGCCTGTTTACCAGATTTCCAATGTTATTTATACATCGAGCTTAAACACTTAGTATTGCTCCTGCGGAGCATGGCATGATTTGTTTGGCAAATGAGGACGGCGATTGATGTTGTTCAACTCGTCGCGCTATTCATAAGTGGTGGACGGCGCATGTTGGAAGAGAAAAGCTTCCGAAGAATAGCCTTGGTACACGATCCATCATTTGAATGTAACAGTAAGTAAGCTTTTTATAAATCCCGTTGATTGGATGTTCAGGTAGAGCGAAGTTCGATGTGAGGGAGGTCAGTCGGTTCGGGACTATGATGCCGAAGTGCTGAACTGGCCTCGTATGCAACTCGCCTGGCGCGCATTATGTTGCCTAACGGGCGATGATCCTCTGTCGCATGCCATGGGGAAAACGACAGGCGATCCACCTCCTCGCTTATTGCATGGGTGGGCGGATGATCCAGATCGCAATTTGGAATGCGGACTTTCGCAACTTTCACGAGTGGCGCGTCCCACGCGACAGAGGTGTCTTCGATCGGGGTGCGGGTATCGTCCACATAGAATTGGACCAGGAAGTCCAGCATAAGGTCCGCCCTGCGAAGTCTCTCGGCCAGTTCATCTCGAAGGAAGTTGGGTGTTAGGGGACGGCCTTCAGTCGGCTCAGTTCCCTCCGCGGGCATACCGTGAATTTCACGGCGTAGGGCCCAAGCTTGATTGGCGCAGTGCTGGAGAACTGCTCTCTGGCCATGCTGCGTACCCGACTGAGGATAACCGTACTGATAAGGGCCCTTAGGATGCGGAGGGCTTCGCGAGCGCCCACCGCGCGAGCGAGCGTGACGAGCATGGTCAAGCGGTTCTGCGAAGCTCGGATGAAAGCCATAAACTGCTCGATGTTTCGGACGGTCGATGTGACCGAATGGCTCGTGGCAAGGAAGTCCTGAGTGATCGCATCCTCCTGACCCGGCAACAATTTCGGTCCGTGGACTCCAATCAGCTTAATGGCGACGCCTCGCGGCTCAGGGTGTTTGTCCGGCCGAGGCGCGGGCCCACCGTTTGAAAACCGCACCAGTGCCGGGAATACCCGGGGCTCGCTGAACACTCCGAAACGCGCATGGTCCGGTAGATCAGCCAGGACCTGAAACTCGGCCACAAACCCCGCGTGGAGCTTGGCATGAAAACCACGGCGGAGCGGTCCGCCCGTCTCCGCGGCCACTTCCCTCTGCGAGGCCATGATCTCACGTGCGAAGCCCTCGAACAACGTGTCCTCGGATGCCCCAACTACCTCCCTCCACGCTGTGCTGGGAGGCTGAGCGGCCGTCGGGACCGCAGCAAGGTCGGCGGTTTGTGCCATGGTCTACCAGCTCTCCAGAGGACCAATTCTGCGTAAGGTTAGGTCAGGCGCGTCACAACTACAACGGGCAAATCTGCCGCATCAAGTATAGAGAGCAATTTCCAATGCCGTTTTATCATACCTTCGATTGCGGCGGATTGCGAGCTTCTATGCTCACGCCAAGGAAGGGCTCGCGCAGCCGACGGGATTCGAGAAGCGCACTATGTTGCTCAATGGGGTAAGCGCTCATTTGGCCCCCCTCGCATTCTGATCTGCTCGGCCTGACCTGACCATGCGAGACGCCTCCGATATGGACGGGGTCTTGTGCATGGCAAGAGAAGACAAAATGGACGTCCAGTTGGACGTCCCAAGTAGAGGCTATAGCGGCCGGCTTGAAGTGATCGAAGGTCCGACAGGCCGGCGGCCGCGCACGAGCGTTTCGTTGATGAACTGACCGCGCAGATTTCGAGTCGACGTCCAACCGAATTCAGATGTGCCATCCGCTGACATTGTGCGGCCGAAAACCGTACTGCTCCGGCTGGCAGTCGGCAATATCTCTGCAACGGACACCTCTGTATTTAGCGGTATCTTCTTTAAGTCGCCGACGCCAGCTCCAGGAATAAGGACGTCACCGTCCTTCTTGCATATTCGATGAGATCGCCGGCATTGCGAATTCTTGCATCCGGATCCGACACGCGGAAAACCTTTCCACGGAAACTCTCAGAGCCTGAATCAAAAAGGATGTTTTGATATCAAGCTCTTGCGAGCCTGCGTGTGAGCAGGCGAATGTGGGCGACGTATATCCAGGCTTCTGCGAAGGCGATAGATTTCTCCCGGTCCTTGGCCAGCCTGCGGCATCGCCCCAGCCATGCGAATGTGCGCTCCACGACCCTGCGGCGCGGCAGGACCTCGAAGCCTTGGCTCCGTCCGTCCGCTTGACGATCTCCAGGGGGAACGTGCCGATCTTTTGCAGCGCGCCCTTGAGCTTCGGCCCGGCATAGCCGCCGTCGGCGAAGAGGTGTCGCAGCCACGGCCAGCGTTCGAGAATGGTCTTGAGGGCAGCCGGTGCGCCGTCCCGGTCCTGGAAATCGGCGGCGTGGACGACGAGACCGACCATCAGGCCGATGGTGTCGACAACGATGTGACGCTTGCGCCCGTTGATCTTCTTTCCCGCGTAGAAGCCACGAATTCCGCCGCTTTCCGTGGTCCTGACCGATTGGCTGTCGATCACGCCCGCCGTCGGGCTCGCTTCCCGACCCTCAGCCTCGCGCGCGGCCATGACGAGGCTGTTGCTGATGGTCGCAACAAGGCCCTCCTCCCGCCAGCGATAGAAGTACTTCTGCACCGTTGAAAAGGGTGGGAAGTCTTTCGGCAGCAATCGCCACGCGCCGCCCGACGAGGCGAGGTAAAGAAGTCCGTTCACGACCTCGCGCAGGTCCGTCTTGCGCGGCCGGCCGGTGCGGTTCGCCGACGGCATCATCGGCGCGATCAGCGCCCATTCCGCATCGGTCAGATCGCTTGCGTAGCGGCCGCAACGCCGCTCATAATGCGCACGGGTGATTTCAGTCCAGGCCATCGTGATCTCCATCGAATCTCGCAAATCCGACGGAATCACAACCTGCTGAAATCACTCAACTCTTTTTTGAGCGGACACTCAGCAAAAATCATGACCGTGACAATTCATACATTTCCCGCACACAATATTATGCTCTCTTAATCACTCAAACCCATCCTGATGCGATTGTTCAAGCAAGCAGGTTAATCCTTTTTGCCAAGTTGATACGCATCATCAAGAGCCCTGATAGTGTTATTTTATCTCGGCTGAGGCGAAAGGTGTCGCCAGTGAGGATGATTGGGGCTTCGTAATCAAAATGGGAAGCGACAGAACGTTCGATCTCAGCCACGTAGAGTCCCGCGAGTACAAGCTCATGCTTAGGGCTGATCGATTTCGCGGCGGCGCAGATCAGCGCAGGAATTCCGTCGAAGAATGTTGGCGGAGTCTTTCCCACTCCGCCAACATTGTCGATGTCCACACGAGCGGCTTACCGAAGCGTGGCCGCGCCAAAAAGCAGCGCCTCGTGCGCTTCTATGACACGGACGAGCACTCGCTCTATCGCCAAGCCGGATTCATCCTGCGGCACCGGCGACCGCTACGGTCGGACGGCAAGTGGAATGTCACGCTGAAATTTCGCAATAGCGATTGGGTGCGGGCGAGCGCGCAGGCTTTTGTATCAGACGGAGGGGCCAAGTTCGAGGAGGATGTGAAAGCGCGTCCCACTGAAAACGGCTTCCAGTTCGTCCCACTGTTCAGCCGTTCAGCTGACGCGGCGACTAACCGCCTGCCTACGACGCTCGGCGAAGCCCTCTCGCGCTACACAGACCTGCGAGAGCATGAATTGCCTGATGCGTCCGCCGAACTGAAGCTTGTCCGCGGCTTTGAGGCCCGTGAAGAGGTTTTCGAAGGAATGGAACTGCGGGTTTCCGGCAGGGTGGAAGCCGAATGCGCGTTAATCATTTGGTCCCGCTCGGGCGGCGATCCTGAGGAAACGGTCGCTGCAGAGTTCAGTGCCCGGTACGAACTAAAACGAGAAAGCCGGTCGTCCAATGTCGCGACCCGAACCTGGAGCGCATTCACCGCGCTTTGCGCGAACCCAGACTGGGCTGAGCCGGGTGGTAAGACAAAAACATCTTTTGTGTACGACGAGGCCTGACGGGCTCGGGATTGTGTGTGAATGCGGATAATCGTGTGAAGGTGTCATTGAGGTACCCGTGTTGCCAAGCACTGCGACGTGACCACCGAAGAGAATCGTCGAGGCGGACCTTCACCGCATAGTCCTCGAACACGACGGACTGACCGATGCTTAAAACACGAAAGCGGGTGGCTTTCGGTACAGGGCACGTCCTCGCCGCCGCGCTGCACCACGACATTGCCGACAGGGCAAGAAAATCGGCGCGCGGACATCCGCCGTCATGGAACTGAGGTTTATCAAGGATCGCCAACGAGCAGGCATTGAGGCCGCCAAGGCCGAAGGCGTTTACAAGGGACGTGCCAAGACGTGGATGACGACGAGATCCGTCGCCGCATCGCCGCTGGCGCAAGCAAGGCCGGGGTCGCCCGTGACCTCAGGATATCCCGAATGACGGTTTATCACGCGCTTGATGCCATCCCGGACAAGACGGCACTACCGGAAAAGCCGCCATCCGCCACCATTGCCCTGCATCTGATTGTCGAGAATTTCAGCAAACGCGGGCGAGGCCGAAAGTCAGCCCGGGATCAGATTGAGGCGATGCTTGAGCGCGACTATGCCATGGTCAAGCTCGGCGATTGCGACTACCGGCTGACCGTGCCTTACGACACCGATCCGGACGGCGTTGGCCTCGACGAGGAAATCAATCATCTCCAGATGGGGATGTTCAATATAGCCGAGAGTTTCAGATGTTCCATCGAAACCGATATCCGTGAGATCGGTGGAAGACGCAGAGCCTGGTAGCAACGAACGTTCCCTGCCTGTTCTTCAACTTGGCCAAAATCGCAGCTTCGGGCCGACTGGGCCTGGTTAGAGGAGTAGATCCATGTTCGCCAACTGCCGGCTGGGTGCCGTACCATGTCAACGACGTCGCTGGTACCGAGACGTTTTACCGAGACGTGCTGGGCTTGGCGGTCCAGCGAATGGACGACGATGGCGGCGGCCGTCCATGGCTGACAGCTACGACGGTCAACGGCCTGGAATTGCTCTTCATCAAGCATGAGTCGCGGCCAGGCAACACGCCCATCGTCGTATTCGAGATCGCGGACGGCGGCCATCGACGACGTGGTCTCGGAGCTGGCGGGCAAGGGCGTCACGATCGTGACGCCGGTCAGTCATGCGCCGGGCGGCTGGTCGGCGGATATCCAGGACCCGGAGGGGCATGTCCTTTCGATGTACCAATCTGCGGACAAGCCGCGGAAACGGTCATCATCTGCGTTGGGAGCGCTCAGGGGTGTACCTCTATTACCTCGAGGGGATTGTTCAAACCGATAGCTCTAGCGCCCGCTTTAGGACGGAGTGAAAACGGTCAGCAACGCGGCTGAAGCCTTCGTCGGTCCCGTGGATTTCGTCCGCCCAGTCCGCCACCCGCGGCAGCGCGCCCCGGCAGTCAACAACGAATACCATCGTGCGGTCGCTGTCGCCGGCGATCGCCGCAAGGGTCGCGTAGAGCGCATCGATAAGGATGGTCAGCACCTCCCGCCGCAGCGTCTGGTCAGCGATGCCGCGCGCAGCTAAGGCGGAGCCGAGCCACTCGTCGCGCGCGGCCCAGCGCGGCCGGCGCGGGTCCAAGGCGCCGCCCTCGAGAAAGGGATGCGGGAACGGATAGTCGTAGCCGTGGATGATAATCGGCAGCCGCGCCATTCCCGCCTCGGCCCGGATCGTGCTGATCAGCTTGGTGTAGGCGTCGGCGAGATTGGCGAGCACGACGCGCAGTTTGTCGCGATCGATCAGCTCGCCCGCCCCGGCGCCTTGGCGGAATGGCCTGAGAATCCCGAGCAGCGAGGAGTTGCCGTTCTCGTCCTCGCCGATGACGTCGTTGCCTGCCGCGGAGAATAGGAACGCGCGCACCTCGTCCGGGAAACGCCTAAGCCCGTCGAGGTATTCCGGGCGCAAGTCGACCATGTTGCGGGCGGTGTCGCCGGCGGCGTCGAGGCTCCAGATCAGGTACGCACCGCCGAGATGGTCGACGACGTCAGTGATGAGG
>NZ_RZSW01000153.1:0-11779 GCF_003997375.1 Mesorhizobium sp. M5C.F.Ca.IN.020.29.1.1
GGTATGGCGGCTCGGGCTCGCGGCGCTGCGTCTGCACGAAGCTGCCGCGGCCGATCTCGCCGGAGACCAGGCCCCGGCGGATCAGTTCCTCATAGGCGCGACTGACCGTCTGCACCGAAAGCTCCAATTCGTCGGCCAGCCGGCGATGCGTCGGCAGCCGCGCGCCGTTGGCCAGCCGCCCATCATGGATCGCGCGCGCGAACTGGTCGGCGAGCGATTGATAGGCCGGCCGCCGGATGAGCGCGGGATCTGGACGCCATAATGTCATGACTTATTAGAGATCGAAATCAGTGCAATTGACAATCGAAATAATGCGCCGTCATGGTGTCGGGCAAGAAAAAGCAGACGCTCATGGCCGCATTGAAACTCGATCAGATCGACCTCAAAATCCTCGACGTGGTCCAGCGCGACGGGCGCATCACCAAGCTGGCGCTCGCCGACAAGGTGGGCCTGTCGCCGACGCCGTGCTGGATGCGGCTGCGCAAGCTGGAAAAGGCCGGCATCGTCTCAGGCTATCACGCCAAGGTTGCGATGCGCGCCGTCGCGCCGGTCGCCACCGTACTGATGGAGGTGACGCTGGCCAGCCACCGCCAGGCCGATTTCGACCGCTTCGAGCGCGTCATCCGCGACGTGCCCGAAATCGTCGCCTGCTGGTCGGTGGGCGGCGGCGTCGACTATCTGCTGAAAGTGATGGCGCGCGACATCGACGCCTACCAGCGGCTGGTCGACGTCCTGCTCGAACGCGAGATCGGCATCGACCGCTATTTTACCTACATCGTCACCAAGACGGTGAAGGAGGAGATGGCCTTGCCGGTAGCGGATTTGTTGCCGGCGTCCTGACCCTAGAGAGATCGTCTGCCCGAGCGATGCAATAGAGACAATCTCTCTACGGGCGGGCGCCCAGACAGCCTCTCTGTCTGCTGCACGCGGATAGTCTCCCCATATCACTCCGAACCGGGAGACCTCGAACATGTCCGCGCACTTTACCCGCCCACAGCGCCATGAAGCGCTTGACCGCCTCGCCGACCGCCGGCTGCTGCGCGAACTCGCCTATGTCGACGGCCACTGGACTGCGAGTGAAGCCGCCGAGAGCTTCGAGGTGATCGATCCTGCCACAGGCACCACCGTTGCCTGGGTTGCCAGGCTCGATAGCAGGCAGACGCGCAAGGCGATCGACGCGGCCTCCCGCGCCTTTCCCGCCTGGCGCGCGGCTCTCCCCCAGGAACGCGCGAGAATTCTGCGAAAATGGTTCGATCTGATCATCGCTGCCAAGGATGATCTGGCGCTGTTGATGACGCTCGAACAGGGCAAGCCGCTTAGGGAAGCGCTTGGCGAGATCGACTACGCCGCCTCCTTCGTCGAGTGGTATGCCGAGGAGGCAAAACGCCTCAACGCCGAAAGCGTCACCAGCCACCTGCCAAACGCCGAGATGATGGTGCGGCGCGAACCGCTCGGCGTCGTCGGCGTTGTCACCCCGTGGAATTTTCCCGCGGCCATGCTGACCCGCAAGGCGGCGGCCGCCCTTGCCGCCGGCTGCACCATCGTCGCGCACCCTTCGTCGGAAACGCCGCTGTCGGCACTGGCGCTGGCCGAGCTCGGCGAACGCGCCGGCCTGCCGGCAGGCATCTTCAACGTTCTCACCGGTAAGGCTTCGACCATCGTTGGGCGGATGTGCGAAGACGCTCGCGTCCGGGCCATGAGCTTCACCGGCTCGACCGAGATCGGCAGGCTGATCGCCGCGCAAAGTGCGCCGACGATGAAGCGGCTGGTGATGGAGCTTGGCGGCCACGCGCCGCTGATCGTCTTCGCCGACGCCGATCTCGACAAGGCTGTGACCACAGCCGTCGATGCCAAATTCGCCACTTCCGGCCAGGATTGCCTCGCCGCCAACCGCATCTATGTCCAGCGCCCGATCTACGATCGTTTCTGCGCCGCCTTCGCCAGGCGCGTCGAGACGCTGCGGACCGGCAATGGCCTGGCTGATGACACCGACATCGGGCCCTTGATGCATGAGCGCGGGGTCAAGAAGGTCGAGGAGCAGGTCGCCGATGCGCTCGCACATGGCGCACGCTGCCTCACCGGCGGCAAACGCGATTCTGCAGGACCGCTGTTCTACCGCCCGACCCTGCTCGCCGATGTCACCGACGACGCGCTGATCATGCGCGAGGAAACTTTTGGTCCGGTCGCCGCCGTGACGCCCTTCGACAGCGAGGATGAGGTCATCGCTCGCGCCAACGCCACCGAATACGGGCTTGTCGCCTATGTCGTCACCGAGAACGGCGGCCGCCAATTGCGCATGGGCCGCGCGCTCGACTATGGCATGGTCGCCATCAACCGCGTGAAGATCACCGGCGCGCCGATCCCCTTCGGCGGCGTCAAACAGTCCGGCATCGGCCGCGAGGGCTCGCGCCACGGGCTCGAAGCCTTTACCGATCTCAAATATCTCTGCCTGGACGTCGCGTAAGCCGCGCCCGACACCTTTCCTCAGGAGTAAAATGATGCTCGACCAGTCCAACGAACTCGCCGCCTGGGACCGCGACCACTTCTTCCATCCCTCGACCCATATGGGTACCCACGCGCGCGGCGAGAGCCCGACCCGCGTGATCGCCGGCGGCGAAGGCGTCACCATCTGGGACAATAATGGCCGCAAGAGCATCGATGCCTTCGCCGGACTCTATTGCGTCAATGTCGGCTATGGCCGCCAGAAGATTGCCGACGCCATCGCCGCGCAAGCCAAGAACCTCGCCTATTACCACGCCTATGTCGGCCACGGCACCGAGGCGTCGATCACGCTGTCCAAGATGATCATCGATCGCGCCCCGCAAGGCATGTCGAGGGTCTATTTCGGCCTTTCCGGCTCCGACGCCAACGAAACCAACATCAAGCTGATCTGGTACTACAACAACGTGCTCGGCCGGCCGGAGAAGAAGAAGATCATCTCGCGCTGGCGCGGCTATCACGGCTCAGGCGTTATGACGGGGTCGCTGACCGGGCTCGACCTGTTCCACAACGCCTTCGACCTGCCGCGTGCGCCGATCCTGCACACCGAAGCGCCCTACTATTTCCGCCGCGCCGACCGCTCGATGAGCGAGGAGCAGTTTTCCCAATACTGCGCCGACAAGCTGGAGGAGACGATCCTCGCCGAAGGGCCCGATACCGTCGCCGCCTTCATCGGCGAGCCGATCCTCGGCACCGGCGGCATCGTGCCACCGCCCGCCCTCTATTGGGAAAAGATCCAGGCGGTTCTGAAGAAGTACGATGTGCTGCTGGTCGCCGACGAAGTGGTCACCGGCTTCGGCCGGCTGGGCACCATGTTCGGCTCCGACCATTACGGCCTCCAGCCAGACCTGATCACCATCGCCAAGGGCCTGACCTCGGCCTATGCGCCGCTGTCGGGTGTCATCGTCTCGGACAAGGTCTGGCAGGTGCTGGTGCAGGGTTCCGACAAGCTCGGCTCGCTCGGTCATGGCTGGACCTATTCGGCGCATCCGATCTGCGTCGCCGCGGGCGTCGCCAACCTGGAACTGATCGACGAGATGGACCTGGTGACCAACGCCGGCGAGACCGGCGCCTATTTCCGCGCCGAACTGGCGAAAGCCGTCGGCGGCCACAAAAATGTCGGCGAGGTGCGCGGCGACGGCATGCTGGCGGCAATCGAATTCGTCGCGGACAGAAATGATCGCGTGTTCTTCGATGCATCGCAAAAGATCGGGCCGCAGGTCGCAACCGCCCTCGCCGCAAGCGGTGTCATCGGCCGCGCCATGCCGCAGGGCGACATTCTCGGCTTTGCGCCGCCGCTCTGCCTCACCCGCGAAGAGGCCGACATCATCGTCTCGAAGACGGCCGATGCGGTGAAAAGCGTGTTTGCAAACATCTGAAGATCGACATGAACGCCATGACCAAAACCCTCCCCGCCACCATGGCCGCCGTGCAGCTGACCGGTCACGGCGGGCCGGAAAAGCTCGTCTACCGCACCGACGTGAAAGTGCCCTCGCCCGCCCCAGGTGAAGTGCTGGTCAAGGTCACCGCTTGCGGCATGAACAACACCGATGTCTGGGTGCGTCAGGGCGCCTATGGCACGGAGCAAGATGCTGCCGCGGTATCGACTTGGCGCCGCCAAGGCAACACGCTGACTTTCCCGCGCATCCAGGGCACAGACACGGTCGGCCACATCGTCGCCGTTGGCGATGGCGTCTCGCCGGACCGTATCGGCGAGCGGGTGATGGTCGATTTCTCGATCTACAACCGCGACGACGATTCCCTCGCCGACATCGACTACATGGGCCACGGCCGTGACGGCGGCTATGCCGAATACCAGGCTGTGCCAGCCGAGAACGCCCATGTCGTCGATACCGAAATGACCGATGTCGAACTTGCCACCTTCTGCTGCGCCTATCTCACAGGCGAACAGATGCTGGAACGTGCCGCACTAAGAGCTGGCGAGCGTGTGCTGGTCACTGGCGCTTCTGGCGGCGTCGGCTCCGGCATCGTGCAGCTGGCGCGGGCGCGCGGCGCCATCCCCTATGCCGTCGTCGGCAAGGGCAAGGAACAGGCGGTGCTCGACATCGGGGCCGAAGCGGTGATCACTCGTGGCATCGCCGACCTGCCCGCCGCCGTGAACGCAGCGACCGAGGGCCGGCCGATCGACGTGGTTGCTGACCTGGTCGGCGGCGCCATGTTCAACGACCTCTTGCGCATCCTCAGACCCGAAGGTCGCTACACGACGGCCGGCGCGATTGCCGGCCCGGTCGTGCAGCTCGATCTGCGCACCATGTATCTTAAGCAGTTGCAGCTGCACGGGTCCAGTCAGGGCACGCGACACGATTTCCGCCGCATCGTCGGCTACATCGAGGACAAGAAAATCCGGCCGCTGGTCGGCGGCGTCTACAGGCTGTCCGATTTCCACCGCGCCCAGGCGGATTTCATTGCCAAGGATTTCGTCGGCAAGCTGGTGGTCGTTCCGGATGCCGTTTCGGATCTCGCTGCAGCCCGTTGACAGGCAAGGCTAACGAGGGCTCGGGCTGTTCGCCGACACGGTAAGGTCGAGCGCCACATGGCCTTGCGGCGCGCCGAAGCGAAGGAAAGCTTCCGACAGCGTCGCGAACACCGGTCCAGCGTCGCCCCTCAGCTTCGTGCAGAAATTCTTCGACCTGTCGAAGACCCCCGAGGCCTTGAGGAAGTCGATGCAGCCGTAGATCTCGTCCATGTGGTGGCCCTCGCCGAGCGGATAGAGCGAGAACTGCGCGGCGACCTCTTGTCCGAGTTTTTTCGCACCGTCGACATGCGCCCGCGCCGCGCCGATGCGCTCGGCCAGGGACAGCTCGTGGCTGCTGCCGGAAATCGGTGTGCAGATCGGATCGTCAGGCTCGCCAGGGCAGCCACGCGACACCGTTGCCGACAACACGCAATGCACACCACTTGCCGCCGCCGAGGCGAACAGATCGCGTATGGCCGGAAAAAGCTGTTCCGGCGGGCCGACGATCAGCGTCGAGATGTCGTCGGTCTCAATGCGGAAATTCGGCCGATAGAAATCCATCGCCGAAAGTGCCCTAAGGATGACGCCGACGAAGTCATCGCACATCGGATACAGGGAAATCTGTGCACCTGAAAACATAGTCGCCTCGCTCCGCTGGCATTACCCAGATCAGCTTGAGGGACCGAAGGCTTGACGCCCACCATCTCAGCCCCGGCAATACGGAGCGCCCCTGTCGATATGGGCGACGTAGCACCCGCGGAAAGGATGTTCAAGCAATGGCCAGCCCTAATTTAGTCTGGCATCGTGCTGCAGGAGCCGAACTTTCTCCTGAAGCGCGTTTCCGTAGGGAAAACAATGCTGCACCCTTCAGCGCGATGGACGACTTGCTCTCGAGCACCGCACTAGGATTTGCTCCGGGCCACCTAGCGCATCGCAGCATCGCAACGCCGCAGGCATGGTCTTCCGGAAGCCAGCCTTCCGGGTCCCCTCTTTGTCTGAAATCGGCGTGCAGGGTGGGATCGTTCCGACGCTCCTTCGCGTTGGGTGAAACCCACAAGGAGGAACGACCATGTCAGACGACAAACACGAACGCATTCGACGCCGCGCATATGAGATCTGGGAACGAGAAGGCCAGACGCACGGTCTGCACGAGCGCCATTGGAATCAGGCGACCGTCGAAATCGAGAACGAAGACCGCTCGCTTGGTGCTCGCCCACCGGCGATATCTGGTGCCGATGTGCCAGCTCCCACGCAGACCCAAAGCCGAGTGAAGAAAGGCAACCGCGCCGCTGGTCAATCGGATGTTGAGGCAGCGGAAGCGCTGGCGATGAGAACAGGCATCACCGGCGACCAAGCTCAAGACCTCATCGACCGCCTTGGTGACGATCCGCTGGCACTCGAAGAGGCGGCGCGGAGCCTTAGAGCATCCGAAAGGTAAACGCCGGCTGTCCAGGCAGCCCATCGCTGTACTCGACACACCGCCGCAGATTTTTCCCACAAGCGGACCGCCGCACCGGCCAAACAAATGAAAGCCCGCGCCTCTCGCGGAGAGAGCGGGCCGATCGGGTCGCGGTCCTGTTTCATGACCTTGGACTGAGATCGCGGTTTCGCCTTCGACGCTCGATGATGCGTCCGTTCGACGAGCAGCGTCGGCTGCCATCAGCGCCGGGTGTTCCAGCCTCACGACGAGCGGGCCCTGTCCTGATGAGTTCCGTCAGCGTCGCCGAGCGCCACGTTCCCCACACGAAGTCGAGGTCTGCCCGCATCGCGTGTGGGTAGAAAGCAGTGCATCAGCCCGGTTCGATTATCGTTCCCTCCACAAAACCAGTGAGGAAGGTTTTGACCTGTCGATCAGCATGGCTAGCCATCCACGTCATCGCCGCTGGTCCAACCCACAGCGACCGGTCGGGCGCACTTGGGTTTGCTGACCTGGATGGTCCGGCCGGTGCGTCCGGCCGGCGCGGATTGCGCCACTGAACGACCGAGTTCCGGTAGGTTCTCTTGATTGCACGGCACAGGAACTTGTACCTGCGTTCGACGTTGGCCGCGGCGTTAGCTTCCGCAGGTCCCGTCGACATCGCGAAACTGCCCTCCACTATGACTGTTTCGGTCATCTTGCATCGCAGGAATTGAATCGTGGAATTCTCATCACAGCAATACCAATCGTTATGTGCCTGAATGAACTCCGCTGAAAGCCGTGGCAGGTCCTCGGGAGACCAGATTATGCAGTAGCTGCCGATAGCAGAAATGTCTCGAGTGGTTGGGGGCGTGACCGTCTTCCACCGCGGGCCATCGACGAACAGGATAGCCGGATCGCGCAAAAGTTCGGTTACCAGAGCAGCCTCGTCATCAGGGTGCATAATGAAACGAAGTTGGCTTCTCATTGTTCGGCCCAATCGAGGAAGATGTCCGATCGCGAAGACTTTTACGACCACATCCGTTTGGAACACGGAAAGAGGTAGCACTAGTCTCTAAAGTTCATCCTTAAACCCGACCTTCGACCTTCCGAACGCGCTGTCAGGAGCAGCCGGAGCAGGCATAGTAGTCCGCTGAGGCAGTTTTTTGTTTCAGGTTTCAGACCCGACCTGCTTGACCGCGGCTTCGAGTGATCTTTCAAACGCGTCGACCACCTGATCGACCTGGGGTTCGGTGATGATCAGCGGCGGGCAGAAGGGCAGCGCGTCGCCCATGTTGCGCGAGATGACGCCGTTCTGTTGCATAAAGCCGTTGACGAGCCCGCCCAGCGCGCCGGCCGTCTCCCACGGCGCCTTGCTCGCCTTGTCGCCGACCAGTTCGACCGCCGCGATCAGGCCGACGCCGCGCACCTCGCCGACAAGCGGGTGCGAAGCGAACTTGCGCAGCCGCTTCTGCATATGCGCGCCGACCGTGCGCGCATTGCCGACGAGATCGCGCTCCTCGATCAGCTTCAGGTTCTCCAACGCGACCGCGGCCGCAACGGGATGGCCGCCGCCGGTGAAGCCGTGGCCGAAGGTGCCGATGCGATTGCTTTCGTCGGCAATCGGCTCGAAAACTTTTTCGTTGATCAGCAGGGCCGAGATCGGCAGGTAGGATGAAGAGATCTGTTTCGACAGCACCATGATGTCGGGCCTGATGCCGAAGGTCTGCGAGCCGAACATTTCACCGGTGCGGCCAAAACCGCAGATGACTTCGTCGGCGACGAGCAGGATGTCGTATTTCGACAGCACCGCCTGGATCTTCTCCCAGTAGCCGGCTGGGGGAACGATGACGCCGCCGGCGCCCATGATCGGTTCGCCGAAGAAGGCGGCGATGGTTTCCGGGCCCTCGGCCAGGATCAGCTTTTCCAAGTCGTCGGCAAGCCGGCTCGAAAACTGCTCTTGGCTCTCGCCAGGCAGCGCCTCGCGCCAGTGGTGCGGCGTCGACGTGTGCAGCACATTGGCGATCGGCAGGTCGAAGGAAATGTGGTTGTTGGGCAGGCCGGTCAGGCTTGCCGCGGCAATGGTGACGCCGTGATAGCCGCGATTGCGGCTGATGATCTTCTTGCGTGCCGGCTGGCCGAGCGCATTGGACCGATACCAGATCATCTTCATGGCCGTATCGTTGGCCTCGGAGCCGGAATTGGTGAAATACGCCTTGCTCATCGACACCGGCGCCATCTGCACAAGCTTCTCGGCGAGATCGATCAGCGGCGAATGCGATTTGGAACCGAAGTCGTGATAGTAAGGCAGCTTGGACATCTGGCGCACCGCCGCGTCGACCAGCCGCTTCTCCGAGAAGCCGACCGCGACGCTCCAAAGCCCGGCCATCGCTTCGATATAGCGGTTCCCGGCGAGATCCTCGACATAGATGCCGTCGCCCTTCCCGATGACGAGCGGCCCTGCTTCCTCATGCTTGCGGGCATTGGTGTAGCCGTGCAGGTGGTAGCTGATGTCGCGAGCTTCGGGAGAATTCGGTCGAGCGTCCATGATGGTTCCTGTCCTGCATGCCGGGACGTGGGTCCTTGCCGCCGTTCGGCGCGCATCGGCAGCTCCCTCCGGCATTAATGCTGTTTGGTGCATCTGTTTCTTGTAAGGGTGTCAAGCCCTTTCGAAAGCGCTGGCGGATGGACGGAAGACATGCAGAATTTCAGCTTCGAGGCCGCAGAACGCGAGAACCTGCGCCAAGCCGGCTGTGCGCATCGCCGAGACGTCATTCCTAAACGGCTCACCAGGCACAACATCGAGGCTGAGGTGGCCTGATCGTGGACCATGTCGACTGCATCGTTGCCGGCGCCGGGGTCGTCAGCCTCGCGATCGCGCGCGACATGGCGCAGCGCGGCATGGACACCCTGATCGTCGAAGCCGAGAACGCCATCGGCACCGGGATTGGCTCGCGCAATTCCGAGGTTATCCACGCCGGCATCCACTATCCGGCCGGATCGCTGAAGGCCCGGCTCTGCGTGGCAGGCCGGGAAAAGCTCTACCGTTATTGCCAGGAGCGGGCGGTGCCGCATGCGCGCTGCGCAAGCTCATCGTCGCCACGAATGCCGGACAGGAGCCGGTGCTCGCTTCCATCCTGGCCAACGCCTCTGCTTGCGGCGCGGGCAACCTAACGCCCTTAACCGCCGCCGAGGCGCGCAGGCTGGAGCCGAAGCTGCGATGCACGGCGGCCCTTTTGTCTCCCGCAACCGGCATCATCGACAGCCACGCCCTGATGCTGGCGCTGCTGAGCGACGCCGAGAAGCACGGGGCGACACTCAGCCTCAACACCCGCATCGTCGCCGGCCGCATCGAGAGTGGGCGCATCGTGCTCGACACGGTCGACAGCACCAGCGGCGGCTTTGAAATCGCCACCGCGAGCTTCATCAACGCCGCCGGGCTTGGCGCCACGGCACTTGCCGGCTCGCTTGACGGGCTCGACCGGCAATTCGTGCCAGAAATACGCTACGCCAAGGGCAATTATTTTTCGGTCGCCGGCCGGGCGCCGTTCTCGCGACTGGTCTATCCCATACCCGAACCCGGCGGGCTCGGCGTGCATCTGACGCTCGACCTCGACGGCGTCGCCCGCTTCGGGCCTGATGTCGAATGGACGGATCATCAACTCGACTATCGCGTCGATCCAGCGCGTGGCGAGCGCTTTTACGACGAGGTCCGCAAATACTGGCCGGACCTCGCCGATCGCAGCCTGCAGCCGGCCTATAGCGGCATCCGGCCGAAGCTCTCCGGTCCCGGCGAAGCCAATGCCGACTTCGTCATCCAGGACGCGGCGGTGCACGGCGTGGAGAGCCTCGTCAATTTGTTCGGCATCGAGAGCCCCGGCCTGACCTCAAGCCTGGCGATCGCCGACCATGTCGCGCAGCGCCTCGCGCCGAAGGCGAGCTAACCGAGGCGACCTGCGCGAGCGTGCCCGCTGCTAAAAGCATAGCCAAAAACGCACGTAAGCCATCCGTAAGTCGGGGTCGCAGAACCTGGGTCCGTCGATTACCGGCACCATCGATATGAAGAACCGTTTCGAAGCCATACCGAACCCAAGCTGCCGGTTCGAGGTGTGGGACAATGAGACCGGCGAGCCCGTCGTCCATCGCGATCGGTTGCTCACCTTCCCCTCGGCGAAGTCGGCGGCAAGGATCGCCGACTTCCTCAACCACAGCCGCAGCCACCGGTGCCGCGCCGGCGCCGCCGAATGGCGCGTTGCGGACCACGATGTCGGCTGGGGAGAATGACCGCCAAGCTGCTCAACCTCGCGATCGGCTTATGGCGGAGCTTCGCCGGCTCCCCTTCGAACGCTTTGGTACCGAGCGTCGGAGGAGTCCTCGCCATGACCGATGAACCAAGCCGTGAGCCAGCGCGCGATCCCCAGGATTTGGAGCGCCTGCTGATCTCTCGGCAGTGGGAGGGAGACATCTACGGCATGGCCGCGCTTTTTGAACCCAACGCCGTCGTCGACAGCGGTGAGAGGCGACTGACGCTGGGCCGCGAAGCGATCCGGGCACTCTTCGCGGACATCACCGCAACGGGCCGTAAATTTGTGGCCGGAAAATCAGTCCCCCCTGTTATCAGCGGAGATTTTGGCACTCACGTCAACCCGCCTTTCCGATGGCACCGTAACCGCCGAGGTCGCCCGCCGCCAGGGCGACAGGACATGGCTATGGGTCATCGATCGACTCGCCGTTGCGTAGCGTCGGCCTGACGCATGTACTCACCGACGGCCTTATCCTTGACGGACCGGGAACCATAATCCGGCACAATGGTTGTGTGGTCACCAAGTGATCCTCCCCGAGCAAACCGGAAAACGGAAGGAACGATCATGCGCATGTTGACGACGATTGCCGCCCTTTCGGGATTGGCCTTGGCGCAGCCGATCCACGCGCAATCCACCGACCCGCAGCTTCCCCAAATCGCACCCACTGCCCCGGAAGCCCTGCCCGATCCAACCCTGCCCGACCAGACGCCGCCTGACCAGACGCCGCCTGACCAGGCCCTGCCCGACCAAGCCGTGCCGGATCAGGGTTTCACCGACCAGAACTTTACTGGCATTGCGATCGTCGCCCTCGAGGATTTGCCTCCGGAGCTCAAAACACAAGCCGAGGCCGTGATCACCCAGACCAGCGTTGAAGATCTGCTTACCCTGCAAAACTCGATCGATGCGTCGCCGCAGGCAGCAACGGCGCTGGCGGCGAGCGGCCTGGATTCCTCGCAAGTTGTCGCCGCCAACATCGATGGCAATGGCACGCTGACGCTGATCATCCAGACAACGACCTGATCGGCGGTCCGGGCGTGGCGGCCGGAGCACTCGGCTTCGGCCGTAAGAACCCAGTACGGCGGGAAAACCGTCATGGTCGAAGCA
>NZ_RZSW01000154.1:0-11757 GCF_003997375.1 Mesorhizobium sp. M5C.F.Ca.IN.020.29.1.1
CCCAGCCGCCGGCGCCGTTCCATGCCACGCCGCGCGGCTTCATCGGTCCCCAACTGCTGGCGACCATCCTGTTCGACAAGTTCGGCATGCATGCTCCACTCAACCGCCAGAGCGCGCGCTTCAAGGCCGAGGGGATCGAGCTGCCGCTGTCGACGCTGGCCGATCAGGTCGGCCACGGAACCTTCGCCGTCATGCCGCTCTTCCAGCTGATCGAGCGCCATATGCTCGCGGCCGAGCGCCTTCATGGCGACGACACCACCATTCGCATCCTGGCGAAGGGCAAGTGCGCGACCGGGCGCATATGGACCTATACGCGCGACGACCGTCCCTTCGCCGGGCCTGCGCCGCCGGCGGCGATCTATTACGCCTCGAGCGACCGGCGCGGCGAGCATCCTCAGAAGCATCTGGCCGGGTTCGCCGGGATCCTTCAGTGCGACTGTTATAGTGGCTTCGAGCCGCTGTTCGACCCGCAGCGGAAGGAGCAGCCGATCACGCCGGCCTTTTGCTATGCCCATGCGCGGCGGGGCTTCTTCGAATTGGCCGACGTCGCGAAAAAGGCCCGGGATGGCAAGAACGGCAAACCGATCTCCCCGATCGCGCTGGAGGCGGTCAGGCGCCTCGACGCGCTGTTCGAGATCGAGCGCGCCATCAACGGCCGCAGCGCGGACGAGCGGTATGCCGTGCGGCAGGAGAAGAGCAAACCACTTCTCGACGACATGCACGCCTGGTTGCTCCGCGAGCGCGATACCCTCTCGCGCTCTTCCGAGGTCCTGAAGCCAATCAACTACATGCTCAGGCGCTGGGCCGACTTCGCCCGCTTCATCGACGACGGCAGAATCTGCCTCAGCAACAACGCGGCCGAAAGAGCGCTGCGCGGCATTGCTCTGGGAAGGCGCAACTGGACCTTCGCCGGTTCCCAGCGCAGCGCCGACCGCGCCGCCGTTATGCTTACCCTCATCACCACGGCACGCCTCAACGACGTCGACCCGAAAGCTTGGCTCGCCGATGTCCTGGCCCGCATTGCCGATCTTCCCACCTCGCGTCTACACGAACTACTGCCCTGGCACTGGAAGCGCCTGCGCGAAGCCGACAAGCCCGCCGATCAGCAGGCCGCCTGACCTTCACCCAACGCCATCATAGAGCCCGCCGCGCACGCGCGCGCGTGCCAATCATGCGGCCTTCGTCGTATGCGTACGCCATGCCGATCTTCGTCCTGGCCCGCGCGATACCGATGGTCCGCACGAACAGGCCCATGCGGGCTTTCTGCTGTGCGAAGACGTGCTCGACGAAGGCGCGGATTTTTGAGCGCCGGCCATTGGCTCGTGCCATCGCCTCGCTCATCGGCCGGCCTTTCGGCTTCTTGTGATGAATGTCGGAGAAGTAGCCGTGCTTCTCCAGCCACGCCTCATTCTTCTTCGAGCGATAGGCCGTGTCAGCCCACACCGTCGAGCCGGTGTTGTTCTTGTCCAGCACGTTTCGAAGCTGCGCCCCGTCATAGGCCGAAGCGTTGGTGACGTTCCAGCCGCGAATGAAGCCGTGCCGGCGATCAATCGAGGCATGGTTCTTGTAGCCGAAGGCGGGAACGGCGATATCGCGCTGCTTCGTCTTTCCCTCCTCGTCGGCCTTGGCCTTTGAGAACTTCACCGTCCAGCGCGCATCCCGGTCCTTCTGACGCAATTTGCCTGGTCTGTTCTTCCATTCGTCCGGCACCTTGCCAGCCTTGATGTCGGCCTTCTCGGCGTCCGTGTTGCGCTGCTTGGGCGCCGCCACAATCGTGGCGTCGACGATCTGCCCGCCCATCGCCAGATAGCCGGCCTTGCTGAGGTGCTTGTCAAACCGGGCAAACAGGTTCTCCACTGCCCGGGCCTGCGTGAGGTGCTCCCGAAACAACCAGATCGTTTTGGCGTCGGGAACCCTGTCGCCGAGCCCCAGCCTGAGGAAGCGCATGAAGGAAAGCCGGTCCTGGATCTGAAACTCGGCCTGATCGTCCGAGAGACTGTAGAGCGCCTGCAGCACCATTATCTTGAACATCATCACCGCATCAAAGGGCGGCCGGCCGCTTTGGCGCCATCGGAACGCTTCAGCGCCTTGGCCAGCGGCTTGCAAAACACCTCCCAAGGCACCACCGCGTTCAGCTTCTCCAGTGGATCGCCGGCCTCGCTCAGCCGCACAAATCGCTCATCAATGTCCCAGAACCCCGCCTGTCCCCTCCAACGCCTCCGAGCAAATCACCAGGCGAAGTGAATCAAAATGCGTTCCCGATTGCGAGGTTTTTCGAGGTGTCCAGCTGGCTATTGCTATCGCAGATCAAGGTAGTATTCGGTGTTCCTTGAATCTCTGCTCGAAAGTCGTCCCATAACCCTTACCTGGAAAGAGTAATTCAGCCTTTTTGACAGTGTTGGCAGCAAGGCTTCGCATGGTAAAATTTCGTCCGATGTCAAACATCCCTTCCAGGACTATTTTGTCCACCGTTTCAACCTCTACACCCTGGGCTTTTAGGTCTTGGAGCGCTTGAACGAGCGGCGTTGACCACAGCTCGTCTGATACAAAACTGCCAAAACTCTCGTGGTCATCATAGGTTTCCAGCGGGTCATACATTGCGTGCGCAACGTCAGCCCGGCGACCGCCCCAACACTCGGCAATGCCGTCCCACGGAAACACCTTGCCGGGATCGGGATCAGCACCATTGGGAAGTTTAGCACGATAACTTACTGCCCAATAATCGCCAAATCCTTCTCCGATGGCACCTGAATCCCCACCGAACCATTCGGGATTAATGTGGTGATGAATCGCGTGGCCGAGCTCATGGAGAATGACGTCAGTATCCTCGTTGTCATCGACGCAACCATGTCCGAAGGCCAACACATCAGAGCCGGGCACGTAGTGAGAGTTATCAGCTCCGTTGGCCCCATCCGAATCGATCGCGATACCGCTCGGGAAAAGCTCGAGGTCTCCTTGATACCCCAGCTTTCTTAGATACTCGATGGAGGAGGAAATGAAATAGTAGGACATCACGTCGTTGAATGCATTGTCACCGCGGCGTGCAGTCCATTCCGACGTGGCCGTCGACGGAGGCATCGATCGCCCGCCTTCACCAGGCTCAAAATCTTCGATACGAACAGTTGAGCCGTTCAAGCTCAGAACGTTGCCGACCTGGCTGACGCCAGCCAGATTGACCTGCACATATGCGCCCTCGAATATTGCTCCATCAGCAGTATCTGACAGCGTGCTGTTGTTTAAAGTTGTGACCGGGTTTGGGTCGAACACCCAAGCTTTGCCAGAGACAACCTTGCCGCTTATCGTTTTTGACAAGCTTTTAGGAGAACCGGACCCCTTCAGGGCCCCCCTTAAATCGACTGCTGGCAACGTAGTTTCGCCGCCGTCTATCGGAAACGCGCGCTTGTTCTCTTGTGCGCGACGGTCAAATTTTTCGGCAATCCGGCCCGTTTCGGCATCAATATGGTATTCCCAATACCCAAACGGCTCCTGAACAGCTACCCGGACTATATACGTCAATGTCAGAACGTTGTCTTCGTTGAGGTAGGCTTTAGATACAGTTGGAGCCTCGATAATCCGGCCAGCGGGCTTCAAGTCGGCGCTAACGATGTCCAAGACGTCGGCCTCCGCTAGTTTGGCTGTGGTCGGTACCGATCCCGTCTTGCTGCTGGGCACTTCAATAAGATTCTTTGTTACCGACGTAACATCGCCGACCCGATCGATCGAAACGCCGATTTGGCTGTCAATGATGGGGAGACCATTGAGCCGCTGTTCGTATTCGACAACGGTGCCGCTTAGGCCAGTTCGAACACGCTTCAGAACCAAGTTCGCAGCATTGCCGTCCAAACCAAAAGCCGTTGAATTCTGACTAATGAAATCACGAGCGAGGGTCTTGAATTGATCGTCATTCTTCGGGACGCCCCCCGGAGAGTCATGTGGCATCACAAGATCTTGAAGCGACCGAATTATTACAGAACTGTCCGATAGCGGCTGTTGCGCATTACGCAAGTACAGCTCGGTGGGAAGCTTGGTGATCGGTGTGTCCGTCGTCTGGGATGATGCTGTTAATGTTGGTCCAAACATAGCGGCAACGAAAGCCGCCAAGCAAATTCGATTAGGCATGTCGCACTCCATAATTTCTTCAAGGCAGATAGTCTCAAGCCTCGGTGAGTTCACAAATTGAGATGACGGAGGCCGTCAGCAACTTTGCCACCGCAACCATCCGACCCTTATTGACGTTCTCTATGGTGTCTTTGCTTGTGTGATAGAACGCTTCGTCTCCACCCTTGTCGTAGAGCCCAACGCATGGAAAGCCCACAGCCTCAAATGGCATATAGTCGCTACTCCAGATATTTGTGTGCTCAACAGTAAGTTCCGTATAATCAGCAGCCATCTGTGCTACGCGCAGTGCAAAGCTTTTGGCTGAAGCGTCGTTGCGCGGATGAGCATTGCCTTGGTCAAATTCAACGACGATACTGAGAGGATTAGACGGCGAGGCAAATCCTATCATATCTAAGTTTATCACCAAATCGATTGGCCAATTCTCCTTAGCAGCCACTTCGGCGCATGCTTGAGAACCAATTAGCCCTTGCTCCTCACCGCAGAACGCAGCAAGCAAAACCCCGCGCTTTAAAGAAACACCACGCAGGATCGATGCCAATTCGAGAAGCATCGCGACGCCTGACCCGTTGTCGTCCGCGCCGGGTGCCGGTTGGTCAAATCGTTCCGGCAAATGAGCCCTACTATCATAGTGCGCGCACACCAATATAAAGCTCGGTTTTGCGGTGTCGGAATTGAACAATACGTTGTTAAGAACCGGTCCCTGCGGCATCTGAAACGGCTGCATTTTAACGGCGTCTTGGGAATCAGCGTATTCTCCAAATTTTCGGGCCAACCATGCAGAAGCCTGGCCGATCGAGGGGGCGAGGGAATGTCGCGTACCAAAATTCTGCAGTGTCTGGATGTTGCCCATCATTCTCGTGCTATCGATCCGAGCGAACATTTGCACAATGCGTTGGTCGAGCGTCTTGCTTTTGTTGAGTTGGCTCATATAGCGCCCTTTAGCGTCCTCACTCCTTTTGTGTTGCAGCGGATAAGGACGAATTTCTTTCGAAGAGGCAAGCGCTGGGAGTAACGCCGCCACAAAGGCAGGTGCGGACAGAAGGAGATCGCGCCTATTCATTGGAACCACAACTGGTATTACCATTAGAGGGGACGCACGTGTGACAATACCAAGGACCGGATCTATCTACAACAGAAGAACGTCAATGGCGGAGGTGGAGATCCATTTTACCCACCAAGAGCTGCTTAATTCGTCAGCTCGGATCGCGTGCTGCCCAAGTGGAGAAACTCGCAGAAGCGAGCTAACGAACCAAGAAAAACAGGGAAATTTCTTGCCGACCTGGCGATCCTGGCAATTGAATAATTGGATGTCGATTTGGCGGATCGGTCTCATCCATCGAATGAAATTTGGCAGCCAGATCACTGCCACTACAGCGCCACCGACGCTGTGAACGGCTCGTTTGAGCCCACAGCCGAAATTGCAACGGAAACACTGCCCGAGCCAACACAGCCACCGGCCGGTTAAGATGAAAACGGCAGGAGAGCTCGATGGCAGACGGACGAAGATTGGGGGACAGGACCGGGCCCGGGTGGCCGCTAACCAGGACAATGAGATCCGCGATCTTGCCAATAAATTTCGACATCTCCCCAGCGCAGGCAAGCCCAACCAGGGCTCTACCTTAGTCTGACCGCCGAAGCATTGAACAAGGCCGTGCCCGTCGACGAGCTCCGGACGAAGCGCGACGAGCTACAGACCAGCCTTCATGAGATCTTTCGCGGCGCGCCGTTCACAGATGGCAAGGCCTACAAGAAGGCTCAGGCCTCGTTGAAGGACAACGAGGAGCTTATGTTTCCGACAAGGAGGTTGACGCCATGCTTCCCACCACGCTGCAGCGGTCCGAGCGGTCAGCTTAACCCCATCACAGCGGCATCAAGTCGGAAGCTGAATGGCAGCTATCGATGCCTCTGCTTCGATGGCGGAAGGTCGTTCTCCGGCCCCATTGTAGCCGTTTGGGGTACTTCGGTCGCCGCCAAAAACCTGCCGTTCTTTCAGTTCGCGCCGACGGAAAAGTCGGGGCCGAAAGCGACAAGTCTTAGGTTAGCTGACGCAGAGGGCGGACTTACGATCCGCATCGCGATGGTTGAACTGAAGCCATTCGGCGATGGCTTTGCCTGCATCGGGGTGGTCGTAAAGTGCATGCCGCAATGAATTTGAATGGTACGTCAATCTGGAAAGAGTAAGCGTTTTTGTCTCGCAGGCCGAGTCGGGGCTGGACTGCGCATCAAGATCTATCGCGAATGATCTCAAGGCCAACTCTCGCCCATAAACGGACTTGGCAAGCCCCAACGACGTAAAGAGCAGAACAACCAGTACTAACAATATGATCGACATCGGGAGATAGAAATACTCTTCAGATATTACAATTGCCCCGGCGAGCAAAAACTCCTGAGCGTACGCTTCCGAAAGCCCATTCTGCCAGCGGTTAGGACCGTAGTCTATTCCCAGGTGCTCAGTGACAATTTCTGTTGTCGTTGCATGGTAAATTGCATAGCCAAGAAACAGCATAAATGTTAGAAAGAGCAACAAAGAAAGCAGACCGGTTAGCGGTGATAGAACTCTAGAGAGTCTATTGGCAATCGAGCCTGCTGCTAGCGATAGTGCTGCTTCGTCATCAACTGCTCGCAGGACCAAGAGCCGGTCCTGGGGGATCCACCCATGCTGACTTGCATTTACAAGGCGGCTCGCTCGCTCAGAGCTATAAGTGAACCATCGAAGGACGAAACGTACCAACCAAAAAATCGTCCCCATTATTAGACCCATAAGCAACGCCCCTTTGACGAACTCTGAAGCGCCATCTGGCGAGACAACCATAAAGGCAAGCGCCCACGAAAGGGGAGTGTAGAAAAGCACAGCGCATAGCGCCGCTAAAGCGCCGTTTCTTACAATGGCCCGTTCTTGCCTATCAATATCCCGCGGAATCAGCGTCGTGAACGGCGTAGCAAGTGTTACCACTTCGGCAGCAGCACGATTCGGCAAATTGCGAAGCGCTATCGCCACGACGTTACCGCCATGACTGTGGCTTACCAAGACAACCCGTTCATTAGGCCAGTCCGCAAGTAGCTGCCTTAGTCTTTTGGCAAGAGCCAAGCCCGCCTCCTCACGCTCCAGTAAGGAGTTTGCACCCGACCAATGGAATGGCTCAAAGACCGGTTCGTGTGTATTCGCACCCATTGCCTGAAGTAAGTGAGTTCGAAAAGTGCTGCCTTCTTCGAACCATCTCGGCCTCGAAGTTCTTATAATACCGGGCAGCAGCCCTCGACCCCATGTGCCGTGAACTAATATGATTATCATATTTCACTCAGTTTTTGAAATCACTTTCCAATTTGGGCGTGAAAAGGAACAGTAACATTAGCACATGATAGAATATAAGTATAGACCTTTCCTCACCACACGCTCTGCTTGGGTTGCCTTGACACCCGCCGTGGCACTCAGATCCCGGGGGGCGGGAGCCATCCACATAGGGTAATCGCGGGAGCGAGTTGCCCTGGAAATAATCGTAGACTTGGAGGGTGGCTGTTCCCCGATAGGATGGAAATACGGGCTCACGACCTGACGCCGGGCCCAAGCATCGAATGGAGAACAGCCATGGAAGAATATATCGGTCTCGACGTGTAAGGTATCCTGGGAGCCGAAGCGGTCATCCGCGATGCGATGGGTGACCGCTTCAGTGTCAGATTTCAATCCGTTCAGCTAAGAGCAGCGCATCCTCGACATCGACGCCAAGATACCGAACAGTGTTCTCGATCTTGGAGTGGCCAAGCAGGATCTGGATGGCGCGGAGGTTTCCCGTCGCCTTATAGATCATGGATGCTTTCGTGCGACGAAGCGAGTGAGTGCCATACTCTTCGCGACGCAGGCCAATCGCGGTCACCCATTCGTCAACGAGCCGCGCGTACTGCCTCGTGCTCATGTGTTGGGCGTGATTGATCCGGCTCGGGAATGCGTAGTCTTCGACCGTGCCCCCGCGTCTTTCGAGCGAAGCCAGAAGGCTGGCTCTCACATCACCGGTTATCTCGAACTGAACTGGACGACCCGTCTTTTGCTGAACGACGATCGCGCGTGTTCGTATGTCCGGGCCCGCAACCAGATCACGAACCCTTATCTTGACCAGGTCGCAGCCTCGAAGCTTGCTGTCGATCGCAAGGTCAAACAGTGCACGGTCACGAATGCGTCGCTCACGATCGAGGAAGAAGCGAACAGCCCAAATCTGCTTCTGTGTGAGCGGCCGCTTGGTGCCGACCTTCTTTCCAGCGTTCCACGCGGCGCGCTCTCGGCGAGCATGATCAAAATGAGAATGGCCCATGTGAGTTCTCCCTGGCCTTGATTGGCCGAAGGAGAAACGGCGCGGGGCACTACTGCTCGCGGGCCGTGAACGGACCTTCGGCTCCAAACCGATTTGCGACGATAGCTGCCGTAAAACGGCGAGGATTACTGATGGGGATTGTGTATCCAACGCGTCGGCGGGCTGTTAAATTTCCGATCGTTTTCCGTCATCACGTGGTTGTTGTCTCATAGGCAGATGACAGCACAGGCCTAGATATCTATTTCATCTCAGATGACATCCACATCCTCCCCGCCGAACCTCGCTGCGACGACCACTGCCGCTCCCGCTTACGAACGCGGTTTTGAGCGGTGCGTTGTGACGTTTATCGACATCCTCGGCTACAGGCGTCTCCTCAAGACGCGCCATGCCGAGGATATCGCTAACGTCGTGAAGGCACTTAGGAACTTCACTGCGGGCGATAGCGACGGGGATGAGCAGCCGTCGCGCTCGGATGAAGATACGGCTCTACACGCAGGCATTTTCCGAATCAGTGTCGGACGCTGTCGTGCGCGTGCGGACAATCGACACGCAGTCACAGGATGGGCCGTGCGCCTATGAACTGATCGACCTCATGCATGCGATAGTCGAGTGCGTGAACCGTGGCATCTTACTCCGCGGAGGCATGACGATCGGACCCGTCTACATTGGTTCGAACGGCAAGGGGCCGATTTTCGGCGATGGGATGGTGCGCGCCTATGAGATCGAGGAAGAAGAGGCCGTTTACCCCCGGATAGTGATCGATGAGGAGGCACTAGCGGCATATCTCAGCGACGAAACGCTTTGGCGGGACGGCGCTTTCGACACCTATGAGGCGCGGATGGTGCGGCCCTTTATCGGAGTCGCTGACGATGGCTCCTACTTCGTCGATTACCTACGCTCCGCCGGTCCCGGCGAATTCGACTCGGGGCTAGCTGGGCATTTCGAGTTTTTGAAGCGACACCGCAAGCTGATCCTGGACAATCTTGCCACGGCGGACGCCAAAGCCAAGCGCAAGCTTGTCTGGCTGGCGAACTATCACGATCGGTTCGTCGAAGAGTTGCGGAGCGGTTATGACATGGCGGATGCGTCGGGAGCATTCTACGCAGAACTCGCGGTGAGCCCTCGCGAGTTGTTCGACAGCTTGGTGATTGAGGGCAGTTGGACCGGGCTAGTTGATCGCCTCGTCGAAATCGGTGGCGGTGTTCAGGCCGCGGACTAGCTGACCTGGCTAGAACTCCGAGATCGGCTGCGCGCGGCCCGAGATGCCGAAGCCATAGGGCTTGGCGACAACCGCGGGGCCGGCTGCAGAACGGCAGCTTCTCGCGTCACCCAGCCGATACCGGACTGTCAGCAGTCGGCCCCGAAACAGTCATCCCGGATGCCAATCTGCGCGAAGCGGTCGCGCGGTGCAGGGTGGCGCAAGCAGGATGCGTCTCGCGCCGTGCTATACTGGCCAAGCGAACCTGCACTGCGCCGCAGTTAGGGAAATGCCTCTCCGCTGCGGAATGTCACGTTAAGAGGAAATACTGCGTCTACTCATCAAGCAGAAAAATCTCATGGCAATGAAATCAGGTATTTAGCGGTTTGCGAAACGGCGTGGTGAACCGCCAAAAGCACTATTCTGAGTTAACGGTGACATCCCCCTTTTGGATACATCTCGCAGTCTCAAATGCGATATGACAACGGATTTGCTATCCGGTGGTTCCGATCTTGCTGACGGCGTTCGTCGATATGTTTACGAAGCGGTCAAGCAAGGTGAAGAACACGTCGATCGCAAAGCCAAAGACGAACGCAAGCGAGAACAGGCCGAAGCCGATGGTCTGAAACGCCTCGTTGTTGTTGAACGTTCCGTCCCAGAACCACGCTAGGACCATTCCGGCCAAAGCCCCTAGGGCCACACGGTAGATCATGCGCAGCAAGGGCGGGTTTGGTAAAAGCGGGTCCAGTATCCGTCGCATGAAGTACATCAGCGATCCGAGGGCGCCATACAGCGCTGGAAGCGCTAGGTATGAGTAAGTGGCGAGCCGCCCGGATATCTTGTTTTGTATGTCGAGGATATTTGGTATCGACTGCGAATAATAGCTCAGATTCATACGGCAATTCTGACGCATCAGGTCCATTGTCTTGATGCCGAGCCTGTCCTCGAAGAGATATGTGGACCTGCCGATGAACGCCAGTTTATCGGCAGGAAAGGTGGTGAGACCTGCTTTTTTCAGATCCCAGTCATTCGATTGTGCTGTCTCGATATGTCGAAGATCCTGGCAGAAATTCTGCACCGAACTGACATCGACCGAGGCATACTGCTTTTCATACTGTTGCGTGATCGCGGCACTTTGGATCTTGAGTTCCGTTTCGGATAGTGGTTTTCCGTCGGCGGTTGTGCATTCGATCCTTTTTAAAACACGCAATGAACAGACGGCAGCTTCTCTAAGGTTTACCCATAACCGTGCGCTGAAATTCCACAGCATTTGTGGAACCGCGAGCTGGGCGTCAGCAGCGAACAGGAAGGCATCGCTCTTCTCTTTGACCAGCCTCAACTCCTTATCAAGCGTAGTAAGATCGTGAGCGTACTGGAATGACGCATCCTGGGCGATGAGATCTCGTTGGATCTCCTCGGTTATGCCCACGCCGCCGCTTTCCTGCGCCGGGGCTGGCGCGGCCGCACTTACGTCTGGTGGCGTCGGTGTAGGCACAGTCCCGTTTGCGTTTGTTTGCGCATGATCTTTGCGAAGGATGTCTGCCGGCAATCGTTGCTGTGCGACTAGAAGTTGCCTTTCAAGCCTCCCGTATTGCAATCCCGGGCTCCTATCCCTGAGCAATGAGAGCTCACTGAAGAGATTTACGCCGTTTTTGTAGGTGAGCGTGAGATGCCCAACGGCAAACATCAGCAGTAACGCGACGACAACAAACCCAAAGTTCTTAGCTTTTTCGCGAAGTCGGTCTTGGTGCGGCCGCCATCCCGATTGAAGTGCGCAGACGCATATTTTGATATTATTTCTGCTTCTTCGATCAGTTCATCAACGGCGGGTTTCGGTAGCGGGCCCTCCCTCCATTGTCCCCATGATGCAAAGCGATGCCAAAATCGTTGAGGCTGCGCCGCAGGTGGCCCATCAGCCAGCAAACCGGCGCGAACCGGTTGCCAGCGGAATTTTTTCGCGGGTTGTGGCTATAGCGGCCTGCAGGTCACTCACTGCTGCATTCGTCAACTTCCGTTGTTCCCGATCCTTCCTAACCTAGAACGCCTGGAACGAAGCCGTACGGCCCCGGGCAGCCACATGGGGCACCAGGCGGTCCTGGAGGATTCGCCCAACACCAGAAAGAGGGGGTAAAGCAT
>NZ_RZSW01000155.1:0-11729 GCF_003997375.1 Mesorhizobium sp. M5C.F.Ca.IN.020.29.1.1
GCGTCGAGTTCATCCCCGAGAATGGCGGCGGCGCCGGTGTAAGGCTGCGGAAAGCCTGACTGTCAAGCACGCCCTGCCGGGGACGAATGCCCTGCCGTTGCCAAATCTATTCAGAGGTTGAAAGGCTGAGCGGAACATCCGGCCAAGCCTGAGGTTAGAAGGATCATGCCTCGCTTTTACTTCGATTGGGATGAAAGTACGAGCTCGCTATCGTCGATGACATTGGCTTGGAGTTGCCGGATTTGGCGGCCGCCAAAGCGGAAGCTGCGCAAGCTCTCGCTGAATGGTCAAAGAATGTAATACCCAGAGCCGATCGGCAGGAACTGGCAATCACTGTACGTGACGGGCACGGCGACCCCTGCTTGAGAACCCATCTCATCTTCGAAGCAATCGTTCTACAGTTTCCAAACTGAGGCACACCCAAAGCAGATCTAGCAGCAGCGGCTTTCTGAACGCTTCTTTTTTCTTATCGGGCCATGCTTGCGTTTTCCCTGAGGGGGTTTTGCGTCCAGAGCCCGTCCCGGTTGAGAGGTCCGGAACGGGCCCGAAACCCATGGCGCTAGATTCACCCGATCCCAAACTTCTAGTCAGCGCAATGTCCCATCGCGTGGCGATCATTTTGCCTCGCGAAAGTCCTGCAGCGAGGCATGCCGAAGGTCTTCCTCGCCAACGCGGGTGTTTGACGCGGCCGATCAGTGGCGTCCGCTCCCCCGCCGCTACGAATTCCCGCCACGTAATTCGTTCGCATGTTTCGTTTCCATTAGCTTTAGCTCATGTATCTGCCAGCCAGGCGAGCTCCCCTAAGGCTCGCTGGTCAGGCCCAGCGGCCTCTAGCTGCCACCCTCCGCAACCAAGCCGCTGGACCGTCTCCGCTAGCGAAGCGCGCTGTCTGGTATATTAGCATCCTCTTGACTACATAATGCGCCGCCCCAGAATCGAATGGCTAGGGGGCATCAAGATCGGTGATGAGGTGGCGATAACCGCGACAGTCCGTCGGCGCGTCACCGAGGACAGGATCAGCGTCTCCATCCCCTCCTATGGGTTCCCGCATTCGATCGTTGACAAGACGGTGAAGCGCGGCCACCAGATCGAACTCGTCGGGGACGTCCTGCGCGTCGATGAGGGCAAGGTGACGATCGGTCTAAGCCCGGCGGTCACGGTGGATATCGATAAGGTCAGGCTGGTGACCAGCTATGTCCCGCCCGAATCGGAAGACGCCGCTGGTGGATAAGCGGACTTGATGCTGCATCAGCCCGAAATAGCGCTGGCTGGGCGAGATATCTTTCAGCCCTGAACGGAACCCAAATGGCGGTTGCAAGTTGATTACATGGTAGAAACGGAAGGCACCCACCCGTTTCAGGCCACATAAAAAACCCGCTCCGGTTGCCCCTCGGCCGGGCGGGTTTCTTCCTAGCTAGTGCGGCAACATACTTATGATGGCGATCGCCGCTGCCACGGCTAATACGCCAAGGATAATGGCGACAAGACGCCATCGCTTCGGGGAAATCTGGCGACGTGGCCAGGCTGCTGTTGCGGCATCATAGGCACTGTAGAGGCGCCGACCATTCTCGCCGTAGCGACCGCCGCTGTCATAACGCCGACGCGCCTCGCGCGGCCTGGCGCCGGCTTGGCGGCTGGCGTCTTGTTTGCTGGTCTGGATTTAGCGCCAGTCCGCCTTGACGATCCGGCGAGTGTAGGTGCGCTCAACCTTGATGACGGCATCCTCCACTGTCTTTGTCAACGCTCGACGCTTCAACGGAAAGGTCTAAGCCGGGCCGTTGAATGCCGTCTACCTCTACAAAGGAAATGCGGGGCTATCGCTTACCGGTGGCCGATATTGAATCGCCAGCGGCGGCAATATTCTAGCCATTCCCTACGGTTGGACAGTGCTACGGGCCGTCATTGACACGCTCGGCTATGGCGAACGCTTGAAGGTTCTTGGCCTTGCCGTGATCTTGGTCCGCGTTTGAAATGATCGAGAAGAACGCCGCCCTGGCTATGTCCTTCTTGGATGCCTTGGGGTGCGCCTTCTTGACAGCTTTCAGCAATTGCTTCGGTGACATGTCCGGTGCCACAACACGCATGAGCGTATCGGCAATTGCCTGCATCTCGCCCAATTCCATGACAAACTCCACGTTGGTTTCGGGGCAAACCATAGCACCCGCAATTTGTTCCGGGAACGTACATAAGGCGTTCATCGATTAGGGGGTGCTTATGTCTAACGCCAGTCCGCCTTGACGATTCCGCGAGTAAAGGCGCGCTCGACCTCAACTACCCCCTCCTCCTTGGTCTTGACCGTCCCGCGCGCGCCGCCCCCGAGCGCTGTCGCGGTGCTCAACAAGTTGGCTGCCAACAACGTTGTCCACCTCATCCTGCGAACCCTCCGTTGGCCAGGAAATGCAGCTCCTCCGCGGTGCTTTCACGCGAGAGAATAGCGTTGCGATGGGGAAAGCGCCCGAAGCGGCGGACGATCTCTCGGTGGTGCTTCGCCCGCGCGAAATATGGCTCGCCCAGCTGGTGAGCCAGCGACACGGACAGATCCTGATCGACGAGATCCTCCGAGTGGCCGAAAGGCAGATAGTAGAAGAGCCGCAGGTCCTGAGGTCCTTGCCTGTCGTGTCCGAGCTCAATCGCCGTGGAAGCGAGCCGACGTGCCTTTTCATCGGTGGCGTACATGCGCGGCGATCCGCGGAAGGCGTTGCGAGGATACTGGTCCAGCAACAGGATCAGGGCCAGGCTGCCATAGGCGGACGCCATCCAATGATCGAGGGCGTGACTGGCGGCCGCGTCATGGGCGTCTGAGAAGCGATGCCGGAACCGCCGGTCGAAGGTTTCATCCTTTGCGAACCACAGCTCGGGTCCTGCCTCGCGCCAGAATGCGACGGCATCGACTGGGAAAATGGGCTGCATGGGGAGAGTGGGAGGGCTCTTCCATGCATCATCATGCGGGCGAGCCCGTCGAAGAGATGGCGACATCTTAAAGCTCCCGGTCTGGTTTGGTTACTTGCGTTTTGGATGGGTGCTCAGTGGAACCCAGCCCCCGGTTTGTCAGTGGGATATTAAGCGCCTCTGTTCATCACTGACTCAGCACGTCGATCGAGAGAGCGAACGTAACGAAGGACAACGCCGAGCTTGTCATCCGCGATGGTCTCGCTGAGCTTGAACCCGCAGGCTTCCAACACTCGACGCGATGCCTCCAAGTGTGGAAGCGTCCTTGCGGCGACACCGGTCACGATTGGGTCGGCAGAAACCCGAGCGAGGAGGAGGGCGACCGCTTGGCGGGCGTATCCATTTCGCTGGTGCGGCGCGGCGATCGAAAAGCCGATCTCCACGAGGCCGCGCGCGTCCGGGGGACCCTTGAAGCCGCAGAACCCGACAAGGCGGTTAGCCGCGATCACGTACCAGCCGCCATACTGCCCCAGCGCCGGATGGCGCTGCATCAGGTCCAGCAGCACGCGCCGATAGTGCTCTCCCCCGAACTCGGCCGGCCATTCGAGGGGCGGATCCACATCGAGAATTCGTGCGAGTCCGGCGACGCCCTGCTCTTCGATGGCAAGCAGTTCGGCCGTGATCGGAATGATACGAACGGGATGGGCGAATAGGGAGGCGTGATCGGAAGGCATGATCATCTGTTTGTTCGCTTGTGTAAGAACTGCTCGGCAGCCCTAATCCCGACCGGTCATTGCCGCAATCATAGCCGCTGCCGTCTCCACAATCGGGTCACGACGTCGGACAAGCGCGCGCGATGATCCTTGGGCGCGTAGCCGCGCTGCCGATGCAGTTCGTCGCGGGTCTTATGTGCCTCCTCGGATCCTCGAGCGGCTTCTCTCGAAGACGCACTGCGATGCGGCGACTCTAATCCGGTGAGCGCTGCCAGCTCCAGAAAAGCCTCCCGAGAGTACAGCCCATGCATGTGGGCGGCCCATTCAAACGTCAACGGCATCCAAGCCTCCATGCTGCGGCGTGTGAATGTCTGCTCCGTCGTTTGCATGGCGATCGACCATTACTGTGTCGAATTCGCCGAGCGTCGTGCGCAAATTGGAAACCTCCGTCGGATCCAGCAATCTCTCGATGAGACGGTCGATCTTCGGCGTCAGGATGATGAGGTAGCGGCTCGGCTCGATCGCCTGATAGGTGTGCGCAAGGCCGGCGGGCACGAAGACCGTCGTTCCGGGGGTGGCATCGACCTCCCGATCCAGGAACTTGAAGCGAAGCATCCCTTCCAGCACATGCCATGCCTCGTCGTCCGACTCATGTACATGCATCCAATCGGGGCCGGACATCGTCCACTCTCGAACAACGAGGGACGTTCCGACGGCGGAGATCGGAGGCGTGCCGGGTTTGGCAATGATTGGTTGCAGAACCTCAGCGGCTGCTCGTGACATGAAATTCTCCGTACGATTTGTCTGTCGCTGCAAATCGCACTTGCAGAGACCTGAATCCAGTGACATGTTTTCAGCGATATGCTGAATGAGATTGATCTATCGCGAGTTGACCTCAATCTGCTCGTCCTGTTCGAGGTCGTGCTGGAAGAGCGGCATGTCGGCCAGGCAGCGGAAAAGCTCAGTCTCTCGCCGTCGGCCGTCAGCCATGGTCTCGGCCGACTGCGGCGGCTGCTCAATGATCCGCTGTTCCTGCGAACACCGAAGGGCGTGGTACCGACGGAGCGAGCGATGGACCTGGCCGCACCGATCGCCGACATTCTCACGCGAACGCGCAGCGTTATCGCTACTGCCGAGCCATTCGACGCCGCCACATCCACGCGCCGCTTCACGATCGGCGCACCCGATGGCGTCTCGGCCGTTTTCCTGTCCCCGTTGCTTTCCGCCCTGCATGTGTCCGCACCGGGGGTCGATATCAGCGTCCGCCAGATCCTTCCGCCGCGTGCCGTTAGGACGACCGATAGTGTTTGGGAACCGGTTCTCCCGGACATTGAGGCGCGGGCGATGGATATTGCGGTGGTCCCGGCTGACAACGCCGTTCCGGCGCGCTTCGTCGCCCGGGCCCTCTACGAAGAGGATTTCGTGATCGCCATGCGAGCTGGCCACCCGTTCAGCAAGAATCCGACGCTAGATGCTTACTGCCAGGAGCAGCATCTGGTCGTTTCGCTCACCGGCGATGCCTACGGCTTCGTTGACGATTTTCTTGCCGAGCAGGGACGCACGCGCCGGGCTGCGCTTACCGTCCCCAACTTCATGTTCGCGCTCGGTGTGATCTCGGAGACGGATCTTATCGCTGCGCTTCCGAGGAGTTTTTTGGCAATGTATAGCCGGTATTTCGGCCTGGTCGGCGTAGAGCCCCCATTACCTCTCATTCGTTCGCGCATCTGCGCGATCACGTCGAAGGCTGCCCTGATGGATGCGGGTGTGGCATGGCTTTTCGACCTGCTCGAACGAACGGCGCGACCTTCAGCGACGGGATAGGAACCGGCCCGGCCCCAAGCTGGTACCCGGTTGCACCTGATCGCACAGGGTGCGGATACGCAGCGGATCCTCCCGATGAAATCTCCGCTGCTGGGATTCCGGTAAGGCCTCCTCAACGACTGATCGGTGCGCAAGTTGCCGGTCCGCTTAGTCTAGGTCAGGTCACGACTATGCCCTCCCCGACGCGAATGCCCGCCTTTCGATATTTGCGGCTCTAAGCCGCCATTCCGCTGTCGGCCCCTTTTCAGGCAAATTTGCCTGGTCTGGTTCTCGCCTTCAACTCAGTCGTTCAGACAAACTTTCCCTTCCGCCTGAAATCCAACGGCCCTGCCTTGTAGCGCCGGGCCTAAATGCGACCGGCAGGTTCGGTTTCGGCACATGCAGTCCGCGACGAGGCCGTGCTCGATGCAGCTTGCAGCAGGCGATTGGCCTGCTGGCGAATATCAAGTTGGCTCAGGCGATTGCACTGCCGTCGGCGGTCAAGATGGCGCCCGTAATCACGCTCGCGGCGGGACTTGCCAGAAAGACCACAGCGTTGGCGACTTCGCGCGGCTGGGCGTAGCGTCCCAAAGACGTCAGGCTTCGCTGGAAATCGGCAGCCTCGCCATCCGCCGGATTTGAATCCCTATCGGTCGCCCGGGCTGCAGAAGATTGACGATGATGCCGTTCGGGCCGAGTTCGCGCGAAAGACCGCGCGTGAAGGAGGTAAGTGCCGCCTTGGACATCGCATAAGCCGTTGTGCCTGGGAACGGGACCCGCTCCCCCAAGGCCGAACCGATCGTGATGATGCGTCCCCTTCGCTGAGATGCGGAATGACTGCTTTCGCAAACAGCACTGGCGCTCGCACGTTAATGTCCATCACGGCCTGATAGTCATTCACGTCGATGTCGGCGATCGCTCCAGTGTGGCCGATGGCCGCGCTGTTGACGAGGATATCGAGTCCACCGAGCGCCGAGACGGCTTCGCTCACAGAGCGCATGATAGCCTCCGGGGTGGCGCTGTCGGCTTGGATGGCGACTGCGCGACGCCCTGTGCGCTCGATGGATTTGGCCATCGCTTCAGCTTTTTTGGCCGAGCTCTGGTACGTGAACGCGACGTCAGCACCGTTCTCTGCCAGCGCCAGCGCGATCGCGGCTCCGATGCCCCGGCAAGCTCCAGTAACCATTGCACGCTTCCCATTAAGATCGATCATATGTTTGTCCTTTTCTACCATGTTGGTTCAAGCGCCCAGGCGATTGGCGTGAGACGCGGCAGGCGGTCAAAGGCCTGATCACCAATTTGGTTTCGGGATCTGTCACTTTCAGTGCGAGAAATGCCAAACTGTGTTGCGAAGGGGGAACGCCGGCCGATGGCCTCTCAAGCCGGACAGGGCGACAACCTTCCGGAGCGATGGCCGGTCCGATGCCACCGACTCGTTCAAGCCGGGCCTTTGCGCGAAGGGCAATTCCGGTTTCGGCTTACGCTTTCCTCGGTCGCGCCGTACCACGCATCGCTACTTCAGAGGACGGTGCCCTCAGTTCGATTGCGTTGGTGATCAAGCGACTTTGCGGGCCCGATACGCTTGGCGATGTCCGCGGCCTGTTGGTGTCTCGGCGGACAGCCACGCCCCCTATGATCGACGTAGCACGTCCTGCCATTCCGGATGACGGCCGATCTGCGCCTTTGCGAACGGGCAGAGCGGCATGATGATGACCCGGTCGCGCCGGGCATCCTCGACCGCCTGTCTCACCAGCCGCTCGCCGACCTTGCGGCCACGCAAGGCCGCCGGAACTTCGGTATGGTCAATGATGATCAACCTCTTACCGGCCCGGCTGTAGGTCATCTCCGCCTCGACGCCATCGATGATCAGCCGATAACGCCCTTTCGATGCTCCATCCTCGCGTTCAACCCGTTCGTCGCCGGCTGAAGGCGCATCCTTTGCCAGCGCCGCGTCCGGGCGGCGCACCTGACGCGAACGCCCTTGCGCGCATTCCAGCAGATCACGGTCCCATCTGCCCAGATCGGCAGCCGCCTCGTAGGTTGAGACTAGAAACTCCGTAAGGGCCTCATCGGGATCGGCCGCCGACTGCACGGCATCGTAAGGGAGGATGAATTCAGATAGGCCGTCGTGCCAGAACGCGGCATCGGGCCGGACCGTCGCGGCCCGGTAGCCGTTCGGCGTCGGATAGGCGTAGGCGTAGAAGGCAGGATAGTCGATGCCGCCGCCGCCCGGCCAGAAGCCCGCTGACGAGACCTCGCGGTCATAGGCCTCCTGGGCCACGTCGTCGGGCAAGGCGGGAATACCGCCGGGGTGGAGCGGGGCACGCCTCCCTGAGAAGCGCGTGACGGCCAGGTCGAGAGCGCCCCAGAACAGATGCACGGGACTGGATTTGCCGACAAAGGAGGTGCGGAACCGATTGAAAACCCTGTCGACCGCCACGAGCGCTTGGTGGAAGCGCTGAACGGCGTCGCGGTCATAGGGCCGCTCGCGATGATCTTCGGCGAAGGGTACGGGGTTGGGCACCTCGTTGGGTTGTCCGTTGAATGTCGGCGTGCCGCCGAGCTCCGAAATCAACTCCACGAAGCTGGCGTGGAACGCCGCGACGGTCATCGGCTCGAGTGCGAACGACGCCTTGCGCCCGTTGCCGCAGGTGCCCATGACCCTGTGCTCTCGAAGGTCGAACAGGACCTCGATGCCCGGACCGTCCGGTATTGGTGAGGATGCCAGTCCGTTCGGCGTGACATAGAAGGTCGCGTTCCAGGAATGGTTCAGCCACGGCGTATGCGCCAGCCGGTATTTGCCCGCGATCTGCAGGTAGAGATGCAGTGCGGAACAAGTCTCGCGCCAACTGAGGTAGTCGAGGTGGGGCCAGTTGTCGTTCATTCCGCCTTCTCCATTCAGCATCTGCCCTATACGGGAGCGATTCGTGTGGTCCGGATCGCTTGAATTGCGCCCGCGCAATCACTCCATCATTGTCACTCAGTCCGGAACAGGAATGTGCTCTTTCCGGTCATCGACGGGCAGATCGAAGCGTCCCTTGCCCCAATTCTCGGCGCGCCATTCGGCCTTGGCCTCTTCGATGCGCTCCCGGGGCGAGGCGACGAAGTTCCACCAGATGTAACGCGGTCCGCTGAGCGTTGCGCCGCCGAGGATCATCAGCCGCGCGCCCTGGTCGCCGGCCGCGACCGTTATCCTGTCGCCGGGGCGGAAGACCATCATCTGCGGTGCCTCGAAAGTCTGGCCGGCGATCGAGATCGAGCCTTCGACGATGTAGATGGCGCTGTCCTCGTGATCGTCCGGCATGGGCAGCCGGCTTCCCCGCTCGAGTTTCACATCGGCGTAGAACGTCTCGGAGAACATCGTCGCGGGCGCGACTTTACCGTAGGCGTTTCCAAGAATGAGCCGAACCGAAATGCCACTATCCTCGATCATCGGCAACGCCTCCTTGCCGTGATGTTCGAAGGTGGGCGCCATATCCTCATGCGTGTCGGGCAGGGCCAGCCATGTCTGGATCCCGAACAGACTGTTCGGACCGCTCCGGGCCGCCGCGGAGGTGCGCTCCGAGTGGGTGACGCCACGCCCGGCGACCATCCAGTTCAGCGCGCCAGGGCGTATTATCTGGTCGGCGCCGGTGCTGTCGCGGTGATGAAAGTCGCCGCGATAAAGGTACGTGATGGTGCCGAGCCCGATATGCGGGTGCGGACGGACATCGATGCCCTGTCCGGTCAATAGTTCGGCCGGCCCCGCCTGGTCGAAGAAGATGAACGGCCCGACCATCTGCCGCTTCGGCGCTGGCAGAGCGCGCCGGACCTCGAAGCCGCCGAGGTCGCGGGAACGGGGAACGATGAGGGTTTCGATCGCGTCGATTCCGACCTCATCGGGGCAGCCCGGTTCGATTGCCGGGTTCCAACTCATGCGCGCCATCCTCTCTTGGGCTTCCGGAATGTCTAAACTGGCGCACGACCGTCAACCGAACTAGCCCCGTGATACGTCAAGCTGTGTCGCAGCAAGTGGAACGTGCGGGCCATGTCGCCGAAGTAGGGCCACCGTCGAACACGGTTCCCTTGATAACCTTTGAACCGTTCGCGTTCTAGCGGCCGAGACCCCAAAGGTCCGGGTTCCGTTTGAAATACTCAGTCAGCATTTCGGTGAGCACCCGCACTTTCCGCGTGGGATGCTGACCCGGCAGACGGATGACATACGCGGCCCCCGGAGGTACCGGAAAGCGTGTCATGATCGGGACCAGCGCGCCGGAGGCCACATATTCATGTGTGATGCAATCGGGGAGCCAGGCAATGCCGAGACCTGCCGCCGCCGCGGCGGCAAGCGCCGTGGCGCTGTCGGCCTTGAACCTGCCCTGCGGCTGGACCGTAACAATTTTGCTGCCATCCATGAACTGCCAGGCTTCCGTTCCCTGCATGAGGGCCTGATGGGTGACGAGTTCGTCCGGAGTCTCGGGTGACCCGTGGGCTTCGATATAATCGGGGCTTGCGACAAGCTTTCCATGGATCGGCCCAACGCGCTTCGCGATCAGGTTGGAGTCCTGAAGGTAGGCGCCGCGGATCGCGCAATCAAAACCCTCTGCGATGAGATCGACGAAGCGATCGCTGTAGGAGGTATGGATGTGCAGCTGCGGGTGCTGGCGCGCCATGTCCGCGAGCACCGGGGCGAAGTGCGTTGGGCCAAAAGTAAGCGGCATGGCAACCCTCAAGCGGCCGCGCAGCTCGCCGGTCGGGAGGATCGTTTCCTTGGCGGTGTCGATTTCGGCGCTGGCCCGGGCCGCATGTTCCCTGAACGTGATCCCCGCCTCAGTGAGCGCGGCGCCGCGGGTCGTTCGTGCAAGCAGCTGAACGCCAAGTTCCGCTTCAACCCGCAACAACCGCCGACTGACGATTGATTTAGAGACGCCAAGCCGGCGCGCGGCCGCCGATACGCCCCCTGCATCCGCTACCGCGACGAATGTCTCTAGGTCTTCGATTTCCATTCTGGCGTTCCGTTTCTCGCGACACAGTTTACCGAACTATGGCACTACCGCATCGCGATGGGGGACGACAAGTTGCGGCGGGCGACGTCGCCGCTGACGGATGCCTACCGGAAAACCCGATGCCGCTTACAACAGCAGGAAAGGAAGTCGTAATGGCTTTTCGCAACGGCCTTGATTCGCTTCTTCGCCCCGAAGATTCGGTCCTCGTTCTGATCGATCACCAACCTTATCAGCTTGCAAACCTGAACAGCCACGATCCGCACATGGTGGTCAACAACACGACCGCGCTGGCGAAGCTAGCAAAAGCCTTCAATGTTCCGACCATTCTCACCAGCGTGATCGCGGCGCGCGGTGGACTTCTCTTTAAACAGATCACCGACGTACTTCCGGACCAGGAAGTCATCGATCGCACCTGGGTGAACACCTGGCAGGACGAGAATGTGGTGAACGTCATCAAGGCGACCGGCCGCAAGCAGCTGATCATCGCCGGCCTGTGGACGGAGGTCTGCGTCGCAATGCCTGTGATCCAGGCCGCCGGCGAAGGCTGGGACGTGACCGTGATCACCGACGCGTCGGGCGGGATTTCGAAGGAGTCTCACGAAGTTGCCATCCAGCGAATGATCGCGGCCGGCGCGAACGTGATGACCGTGATGGCGCTCGCTGGCGAATGGCAACGCGATTGGGCGCGCACCGAGCATGTCGAGGAGCTGACCGAGATTCTCATCCAGCACTTCGGCGGCAGCGGCATCGCGTATCTTTGGGAGCAGCAGCTTCTCAACACGCCAGTAGCTGGCTGATCCTGGCCGGCATGGCGAGCATTTCGGTGAGGGTCGGATCGATCCGTTTGCCGGCCCTCGCCGCCCTCACCTCACAGGGAAGCCCGCTCATGTCAGGCGATTGCGTGTGATCCCACCCGCCGCCTTTTGAATAACTCGCGGAGTTCCTCGATGCCTCCTACCTTCACCCTTGGCCTGCCGCGATCGTACTCCGTTTTGCGTATCGCAGGTCGAGGGCCTGACAGCAGTCTCCGTTACCAGACCTTCCTAGCCACCATCGCCGCTCTCGGGCACTGCTATTTGGGGCTTATCCATCTCCAAGTGCCATCAGGTTGACACTCGTTCCAGGCCAGGTCTCCGCCCGTGATAGCGCCAACGCTATAGAACTCGCCCTTGTAGATGCACCCCCACGCAGAGGCTTTGGTGGCCTCCCAAACGAAGGCAGGTGAACACATCATTACGCTATCACTGGCCCGCACCGTTGCGCCGGGGGAGTACCCCATGCCACCTAGCCAGCATCGCTGCTGTTCGAGTGGAGCTTGTTGAGCAATTGCCGCGCTCGATGC